>JAYVVP010000357.1:0-8183 GCA_043786935.1 Pseudanabaena sp.
CCAACAGCGGGTCCCGTACCGCCGCCGATCATCGTTGTAATACCTGATGCGATCGCGACTTCAATTTGTTGAGGACAAATAAAATGGATATGTGTATCAATGCCTCCAGCAGTGAGAATGCGCCCTTCTCCTGCAATAATTTCTGTACCTGCACCGATAATGATATTCACATTATCCTGAATATAAGGATTGCCAGCTTTACCGATCGCAACAATCTTTCCATCTTTTATGCCGACATCAGCTTTGACAACTCCCCACCAATCAAGAATCAGTGCATTGGTAATCGCCACATCTACGGCTCCATTGGCATTAGTAATCGGCGACTGTCCCATGCCATCGCGAATCACTTTCCCTCCCCCAAATTTTACTTCATCGCCGTAGGTGGTGTAATCCCGTTCTACTTCAATAAATAATTCTGTGTCAGCTAATCGGACGCGATCGCCAACTGTTGGTCCATAGGTTTCCGCATAGGCACGGCGAGACATTCTATAACTCATTAATTTAATTCTCCAACTTGCCTTCTACTAAGGCATTAAATCCGTAAATTTCGCGACTACCGACATAGGGAACCAGATTTACTTCTTTTTCATCGCCTGGCTCAAAACGGATCGAAGTTCCCGCAGGAATATCCAGATGCATTCCTCTAGCGCGATCGCGTTCAAAGATCAGTGCCCTATTAGTCTCGTAAAAATGATAATGCGAACCAACTTGAATCGGGCGATCGCCTGAATTAGCAACCTTTATGCTTAGACATTCTCGTCCAGCATTCAGTTCGATATCGCCTTCTGGAGTAATTATTTCACCAGCAATCATAAGTTTTTCTCCTTTAAATACTTAAGATCTGAGCAGCAGTTAAATCTAATTCAGGAAAAGTTGGAGAAATAATTTTGTCTTCTCCCATGAATTTAGCTGTTTGATATTTACCGTTTTCATCCAACAAATTAATAAATACTGTTGGGACTTTAGGATTGCCTAAAAATTCACGACTGCCATTCGCCAAATAATCAACAATCCAATATTCAGGAATACCTATACGTTGATACTCTTCAAACTTGTCAATATAATCATCTTCCCAATTATTAGAAACAACCTCAACAGCCAACTGGATCTTTTCATGCAGCCCCTTATAGGCAGAACGATTAGAACGCCAAACAGTTGCATCAATTACACTTAAATCAGGTATACGCCCTCGCTCATTTCCTTCTTGATCGATAGTTTTGATAGGAATTGCTCTCTTAATAACATAGTTAAGAGATAAACGTTCAACCTCTCGATAAAAACGTCTATCGATAAATTCAGCAACATCATCATGATTACGGGTAAATGCCATTTCACAAATCTCAACTATCTCGCCATCAATAAGCTCATAATGTCCATGTTCTGGACAAACCTCTAAAAATTGGTCAAAGGTTAATTTCGGTTTTATCTCTATTGTTTTTAGTTTATTTTGTGTTTCAGCGATCGCGATCATCTTAAACCTCCAAAATTATCAATATATCTATGTTAGCGAATCGGTTGATGAACTGTGACAAGCTTAGTTCCATCAGGAAAAGTTGCTTCTACTTGCACATCATGAATCATTTCGGGTATGCCTTCCATTACGTCTTCTCGACTGAGTAAAGTTGCACCATAAGACATTAATTGCGCGACAGTACGACCTTCTCTCGCACCTTCCATAATTTCGGCAGTAATAAAGGCGATTGCTTCAGGATAGTTTAGCTTTAACCCTTTGGCTTTGCGACGCTCTGCTAAAAGGGCGGCTGTGAAAATTAACAATTTATCTTTTTCTTGAGGCGTAAGCTGCATGGAGAATTACCAAACTCTAGGTACGCATATTGGTCTATCTTTATAGAATACACGTAAAAGCTGCCAAATTTCTTGAAACCATTTGCGCGCGTCGCTAGAAGAGTCTCCACAATACCGACAAACTAAACCCGCAAGCGATCGCGTTACTCCTGACATTCCTTGATATTCTCCCTGTTCCCAAGTGGAACGAATACGAGTAACTAGCTCAGGCTCGACAGGTTCACCGACAAAGATAAAGCTAGCGGCAATCGCATATCCATTTAAAGCATTAGGACTTTCTAAAATTTCAAGTTGTCCGTTTAGATGCTGTCGGTCTATCCATAATGGCATTTCGTCTCGCCATATTTCTGTATGCGATCGCCAATTTCCACCGAGAAATTTTTCACCTCTAGCGGTGCGTCCAAATCTGACAATCTCCCATAGAGTGCAAGTTGCTGATGGTGCAAGCTCAATTCTGGTGGTTTGGCGATGTTGGGCTTCTGCAAAGGCGATTGTCTCTTGGGGAAACCATTCTAAACTTGCTCCTTCTTCAATACGAATGTGCGTGTTTTGAATAGACTCTTCGCCATTGCTGCGATAGATTTTACTTGCTGTTGCAGTAGTCAGCAGAGCTTGGGTATCTGGCTGGAGATGAATTTTTGTCGATAGGCGATCGCCGCCAACTAAACCTCCTGCGGTATGGAGCAGGACACAATGACAAATTTCTTTACCTTCTGGATAAAGCGATCGTTGAATTTTTAAAGGAGCAACAGCATAGCTATGAGTTAACTGAGTCGCTAGATTCTTTCGTGTGAATTCTAATTCTAATTCTCCTGCCCAAGATTTACCCATAAAATAATTTAGATAACAATCAAAAAAATATTGGGATCTGGAATAAATTGGGAAATGTTAACACGTAGGGTGCACTTCTCATCAATTCCCAGAAAAATTATTAGTCATTCGAGAATAAGTGAAAGGGTATTTTTGCATTAGTACTTAACTTATTCAATAAAAATCATAAACCCTAAAGTATTATTCTCATTATTTAATTTGAACTATTTAGTTATAAAAACACTCTGTTTTTTAGTAATAAGAGAATATGTACGTTAATTGCATTGATTTGGATGAAAATTCATGGAAAAGCTAATTTTAGTCAATTTTCAGCCTTGATTTCTTTTTCATTGTTTCCTCTTTGTAAATAATTTAAGTTACAGTAACCGCATTTTATTTTGTATAACCTGCGACAGATAGGAAAGAAAAAGTAACGCAATATGTGTTCTAGAAGTTGAAGTTTAGCAAAATTTTATTGATGTACATTTCGTAACGTTCATTAATTTCTACAAGATTCAACTTTTCTTGTTCTTTCACAGTCTCAAGAAGATTCTATGCCTAAGACGCTGTTTAAAATTGACCTCACTAAGCCAATGAGTGAGCAAGAATTGCCAGGGCATAATCGCTGGCATCCTGATATTCCTGCAATTGCATCAGTCAATCCTGGAGATACTTTTCGCATCGAATGTAAAGACTGGACAGATGGACAGATTAAGAACGACGATAGTTCTGATGATATTCGCGATGTAGATTTATCGATTGTTCATGTACTAAGTGGACCAATATGGGTAAATGGTGCTGAGCCAGGCGACATTCTTGTCGTTGATATTGTCGATATTGGCGCTCTGCAAGGCGATGAATGGGGCTTTACAGGCATTTTTGATAAAAAGAATGGCGGCGGTTTTTTAACCGATCATTATCCTAACCCTGCTAAAGCGATTTGGGATTTGCAAGGCATTTATACCACTTCTCGTCATATCCCTGGCGTCAAATTTGCAGGAATTACTCACCCTGGTCTAATTGGTTGTGCTCCCTCTCATGAGCTACTTGCCAAGTGGAATAAGAGAGAGTCGGAACTGATGTCAACTCAGCCCGATCGCCGCACTTACGGGGCTGGAATCAATATGGATGGAGTGCCTGTACTGGCTGCTCTCCCTAATCCTCATAATGCAGTTTTAGGGACTTTACCTCAATCTGAGTACGAACGTGTTGCCGCTGAAGCTGCTCGGACTATTCCCCCACGCGAGCATGGTGGTAACTGCGACATTAAAAATTTGTCGAGAGGAACTCGCATATACTTTCCAGTCTATATAGAAGGCGGAAAGCTTTCAATGGGCGATCTTCACTTCTCTCAAGGAGATGGTGAAATCTCATTTTGTGGTGCGATTGAAATGTCTGGATTCATTGATCTGCATGTAGACATCATCAAAGGCGGCGTAGATAAATACGCTATGGTAAATCCCATCTTCAAGCCAGGTCCCGTTGAGCCACACTACTCAGAGTTCCTAGTTTTTGAAGGGATTTCGGTCGATGAGTTTACAGGCAAGCAGTATTTTATGGATGTGCATATTGCCTACCGTCAAGCTTGCTTAAATGCGATCGCGTATCTCAAGAAGTTTGGCTATACAGGAGAACAAGCTTATCTATTATTGAGTTGTGCGCCGGTTGAAGGAAGAGTTAGTGGCATTGTCGATGTTCCCAATGCCTGCTGTACTCTAGCAATTCCGACTGCAATCTTCGATCAAAACATTCTTCCTGTCTAATCAAAAAGTATGCCCCTTTATGAATTTCGATGTGAAGAATGCGGTGTTTTTGATGTGTGGCGACCAATGTCTGAATCCAGCGATCCTGCACATTGTCCAAGTTGCGATGAACGAGGTAAACGAATCTTTTCACCGCCAATGACACTATCTAGAACTATACGCATGAAAAAAGTAAGTTCGGAGCCAGAGCTGGTTAAGCGGGATCTGGAACCCAAAACCCCTAGAGTTCAGTATCATTCGGGAAGTCGTCCTTGGATGGTCGGACACTAGAGTATGTAGGCTAATCAACATTTGTTTCCTAAGAAGTGATGATATGCCGCGCTACGCGGGCACATTATTGCACCAAAAACCTTATTTGCTTGGTGTGAGTTTTAAATTAATTTAAGGAGTATTTCGGCTGATGAAGAAGATAAACAAATCCAACAACGTTTTAAATGGCATAACTCGCCGTCGATTTATCCAGTATGGCTCTTTAGCAGCAGCTGGTAGCATTATGGTTGCTTGTACTCAAGGGGCTAGTAATACGGCGACAACAGGAGGAGCAACTAGCTCGGCATCCCCTGCGGCAGACGGCAAAAAAGGCATTAAGGTCGGCGTAATGTATTCGACTACGGGTACGATCGCGATCGTGGAAAAGTCTTTACAGGATGCAACTTTCCTCGCGGTCGAGCAAATCAATGAGGGCAAAGGACCTTGGTCTGGCAAGAAAGGTATTGATGGACAAAAGATTGAAATGGTCGTTGTCAATCCAGACTCTAACTGGGATTTGTACAACCAGATGTCGAAACGATTGATCGATGAAGATAAAGTTGTTTGCGTCCTAGGTTGCTATACATCTGCTAGTCGCAAGTCGGTTTTGCCAGTTTTTGAAGAGAAAGATAGTCTGCTTTACTATCCTGTTTATTATGAAGGCAACGAATGTAGCTCGAACGTCTTCTACACTGGCGCTGCTCCTAACCAACAGATCACCGATTCAATTCCTTACTGCATCAAAAACTTTGGCAAGAAAGGTTTCTTCATCGGTTCAGACTACATCTATCCTAAAGAAAGCAATCGGATTGCCAAAGCAGAGTTGGTCAACGGTGGTGGTGAAGTAGTTGGAGATGAATATGCAGCCCTTGGCACAACTGAATTCATCACAATCATTAACAAAATCAAGCAAGCCAAGCCTAACTTCATCCTCAGCAATCTAGTGGGTGATAGTATTCCAGCTTTCTATAAGCAGCTCAAGGATGCTGGAATCACGTCCAAAGATATTCCGATCATGGCGTACCCCACCACAGAAGAAGAGATTCAGGCGATGGGTCCTGAATTTGCTGAAGGTCACTACAGCAGTTTCAACTACTTCCAATCTGTTGACACTCCTGAGAATAAAGCCTTTGTGGAACAATTCAAGGCAAAATTTGGTAAGGAACGCGTTACCAACGGAGTCATGGAAGCTGCATATTTGCAAACCTTCTTTATGGCACAAGCGATGGAAAAATGCGCGAAGGAAAAGAAACCCTTCAACACGGCAAATTTGCGTGAAGCTACTAGAGGTCAAGTATTCAAGGCTCCTCAAGGAACTGTAAAGTCCGATCCAGACAACTATCACACTTATCTATATTCCAGAATTGGTAAGTGGAAAGCTGATGGTCAAGCGGAAATTGTATTTGCAACCAAGGCAGCTGTTAAGCCTATTCCTTGGAGTCAAGCGCTGTACAAGGGTCGCCTTTGTGTTCACAAATCACCAGACGATCGCACCAAATCTGACGTTGAAACTAAGAAAGATATTCCTATCGAATTCTTGAAGGAAGTATAAACTACGCGCATTTAATTCTCTCTGATTCAATCCAAAAGATTTCAATCAGATGAATCACAATATTTGGTTAAAAGAGTTGCTATGCAGTACTTTTAACCAAATATTGGCTTTTAATTTACCCCAAGAGAGCTATGAACGTTTTGCCATTTAATGCATTATCTTCGCTAATATACTTGGCACAAGCAAACCCGACCGCGAAGGCTCTTGACCCAATCGCAGTTGCCAACCAGCTTTTAAATGGGGTTGGGATCGTCGGCATTTTGCTATTGACAGGGTTGGGACTTTCGATCACGTTTGGAGTGATGCGGATTATCAATCTTGCTCATGGTGAATTCATTATGCTGGGCGCATATACAACATTTGTGCTCCAGAGTAATTTCAAAATGGATTTGTTAATGACAATTCCATTCTCGTTCTTGTTTACAGCTTTTGTCGGCGCAATTGTTGAATTAACGATTGTCAGACGTTTGTACGGGCGAGCGGTTGAGACCCTTTTGGCTACTTGGGGTCTGAGCATTGTCCTTCAAGGTGTGATCAAGCTTATTTTCACGGCGCAACTTAAGTATGTCAAAGCACCTCCCTATATCCGAGGAAACTGGACTCCTTTTCAAATCGGTGGGCAAGCGATCGAGATATCCTACTATCGCTTATTTATCATCTTCATGGCGCTTTTGCTGCTAGGAATAACTGCTTTTCTACTTTACAAAACGACTTTGGGCAGAGAAGTACGGGCTGTAACCCAAAACCGAGAAATGGCAAAGTGCTTAGGTGTAAATACTAGCCTTGTTGATATGGTCACTTTTGCCTACGGATGTGGTCTAGCAGGAATTGCGGGTACTGTCATTTCTTCTCTGAAAAGTGTCGCTCCACCGATGGGACAAGACTATTTAGTTGATGCTTGGATGACAGTTGTGACTGGAGGTGTTGATAAATTAGTTGGTGTCTTAGCGGGTGCAGTTTTGATTGGAGAATCAAATGCCGCGATCGCATACTTAATTAACGATCCTACGGCAAGAGTAATTGTCCTAGCTGCGGTAATCGTATTGATTCGCTACCGTCCAGAAGGGCTATTTACAGTTCAGAAGCGCAGCTAAGGGTTAAAGATCAAGGATTCTGCAATCATCTTTTTGTCAACAAAAGCAATTTTAATGGAGGTTTTAGGATGGCAGAAGTAGTAGGTCGAATTCGACAGGCAAACTATGTTCCGAAGAGATGGCTGGTTACTTGTTTAGTACTTTTGCTGATTTTTGCAATTTTTCCGTTTGTGGCTGGAACGTACCAGACCAACTTAATGGCAAAATTGCTCTTATTTGGAACTTTGGGTGTTTCTTTGGATCTAATCTGGGGATTCACAGGTATTCTTAGCTTTGCCCATGGCGTATTTTTTACACTGGGTGGATATGCGATGGCATATTATCTCAAGCTAAATCTTTCCGCCACAGCAAATAATTACGGCGGTTCACTCCCAGATTTCATGGTCTGGAATGGCTTGAAAGAGTTGCCTTGGTTTATATCGCCATTGCAGTATTTTCCGATCGCTGTGATTGCCACAGTAGTGATTCCTGCTGGTTTTGCCTATGCGATCGGTTCATTTATATTTCGTTCTAAAGTGAGCGGAGTATATATAACTGTAATTACCTTGGCGATCTCGTCTGCACTAACTACGTTCTTTGTAAGTCAGCAAGCCTATACAGGTGGCACTAACGGAATTACAGATGTATCAAAACTGATTTTATTTGGCGCAGAAGTTCCGCCAATTGGTTTGTACTTTATAATTTTGCTCTTCGCAGCTTCGGTAATCGCTGGGAGTTGGTGGCTAACCCAATCCAATTTTGGATTGATTTTGCGTTCGATTAAAGAGAATGAACAACGCATTTCCTATCTAGGATATGATGTTGCAAGTTTTAAAATCTTTATTTGGACACTTTCTGCGGGCATTGCTGGTGTCGCGGGTGGTCTATTTGTACCGCTAAATAATTTCATTTCACCAGTTTATCTAGGTG
>JAYVVP010000358.1:0-20981 GCA_043786935.1 Pseudanabaena sp.
CAAAATTATTCGCGATCGGCGATTGGCAGAGGGTATTTCTGACATAGGTTTCACATAATTTAATGTCCCAATGATTTAGCTTTTTACTGTGCCAAATAATTTAAATTATTTGGTTTGATTTAGAGCTTTTTGGGTAGTTCGTTTGCACCAACTTAAAAATTCTGGAGTGATAATACCTTTTGGATAAAAAATTGTGCCAATTACAATCAGAACACCAAAAATAATTAAGCGACCATCTTTGAGAAATTGTCCTAACCATAAAGGCATACCGTTAATACTAGAAATACCTCTCAAAGCTTCAGGTAAAGCCGTTAAGACAATTCCGCCAACCACAGGCCCCCAAAATGTACGCGAACCACCAATCAATACAAAAGCTAAGAAGACAATACTGGCATCGAAAGTTCCCTGACGCGCGTTCCATGTATTGAGAAAATGGGCGCTTACGGCTCCGACTACACCAGCTAAAATCGCCCCTAAGGTAAACGCTAAAACTTTATAGTAAGTAGGATTAATCCCCATCGAATCCGCCGCCAGTTCATCTTCACGAATCGCGATCAAAGCACGTCCTACCCGAATTTTTTCAAGCCGATACATAAAAGCCATGCTCAAAGACAGTAATGGCAACGCAATCCACAGATATTCTAAAGGTGACTGAAAAGGTTGAGGGATGCCAAAAATACCAACTGCGCCACCTGTAATATCGAGATTAAGGGCTACTACACGCAAAATCTCGACAAAAGCAATCGTCGCGATCGCCAAATAAATTCCCCGCAGACGCAACACTGGAATCCCTAAAAGCACCGCTAATAATCCTGACACCACACCTGCTGTCAACATTTCTAACAATACCCACCAAACTGGCAAAGATCCTGTCGTTGTAGTTAGAATCTTAGTAGAAGCGATCGCTGCAATATATCCACCTAAGGCATAAAATCCTGGGGTTGCTAATGACAACTGCCCTGCCATCAATGGCAAATAGACGGAAATCCCAAGGATTGCCCCAAAAATTGCCGATACAAGCAAAAAACCATAAATATTAAAAAATTCAGTCATTATTCATGTTCAAGTTATTTCTTTTGGGCATTTACAACAGTTGCTGATCAAACCCGCCACGAGAAGGGTCGCAGGGCGTAGCCCTGCAATTGGTTTTATATTATTATTTGTGGCAGGTTTTAAAGTAAATAGCTGTAAGTGACTAACCTAGTTAGCCTTTAAAAAATAACCTTAAATTTAAACCCATCACAGTAATTAGTTATCATTAGTCAAATAAGTAACAATATCTTAAGAAATCATTAGGGTTTCCTGAAAAAGATTTCCTGAAGACTTGTTGAACTTTAAGTAGCAAGCATCTAGCGATCGCCTCTTGAAATATCAACCCTTAGCGTAAATCTTTAACGCAAGATTTTTACGTAAACCTTATTTATTATCAATTCTAGAGAGTACAAACAGTGGACATTCAAATTGGGCGCGGTAAAACTGCACGCAGAGCCTATGGCATCGACGAAATTGCATTAGTACCTGGTTGCCGGACTCTCGATCCCAACGTTGCCGATACCTTTTGGGAAGTAGGGGGGATTCGTCGCGAAATTCCGATTATTGCTAGCTCTATGGACAGCGTAATTGATGTAGATATGGCGGTAAGGCTTTCTGAGCTAGGCACATTAGGTGTCATTAATCTAGATGGCATTCAAACCCGCTATGACGACCCCACACCAATCTTAAAAAAAATTGCGTCCGTGGGCGATACCGAGTTTGTCTCGCTTATGCAACAACTCTACGCTGAACCCGTCAAACCTGAACTCATTCAAAAACGTATTCGTGAAATCAAAGAAAAAGGTGGGATTGCTTGCGCGAGTAGCATTCCTGTCAATGCCTTTAAATATGGTTTGATTGCTGAAGAAGCTGGCTGTGACTTATTCTTCTTACAATCAACCGTAGTTTCCACGACTCACATCGCTGCCGAAGGACTAGTTTCTCTTGATCTAGCAAAATTTTGTCGAGACATGTCGATCCCAGTCCTGATGGGTAACTGTGTAACCTACGATGTCACCCTAGAACTGTTAAGAGCAGGTGCAGCTGGTGTACTGGTAGGAATTGGACCTGGAGCCGCTTGTACATCTCGCGGTGTGCTAGGTGTGGGCATCCCTCAAGCCACGGCTGTCGCCGACTGTGCAGCGGCTCGTGAAAACTTTTTTAAAGAAACTGGCAAATATGTACCAATCATTGCCGATGGTGGATTGATTACAGGCGGCGATATTTGCAAATCGATCGCGTGTGGGGCTGATGCCGTGATGATTGGCTCTCCATTTGCTAGAGCTAAAGAAGCTCCAGGTCGCGGTTTCCACTGGGGTATGGCAACGCCTAGCCCTGTATTGCCACGCGGCACCAGAATTAAGGTGGGGACAACAGGCTCATTAGAGCAGATTTTGCGGGGACCTGCAGGACTCGATGACGGTACACATAATCTCTTAGGTGCACTCAAAACCAGCATGGGAACATTAGGAGCTGCAACTCTACGAGAAATGCAACAAGTTGAAGTGGTAATTGCACCTTCACTATTAACTGAGGGCAAGGTTTACCAAAAAGCGCAACAACTTGGTATGGGCAAATAACAATAAAAAGGCTCGCGATGCGAGCCTTTTTATTGCTCATAAAAAAATATTGTAATTATGTGTTATCAAAGAAGTATGGGGAATAATCTATATAAACTATTATTGATCTGTTATTTAAAGTAGGAAGTGAATAACTAGTAAGAATTATTTGCTGAGAATATTTATTAAGAAAGATAGGTTGGGCAATACTTAAAACCCATATGGCAAAAATTCTATTAATCGAAGATAATGAACTAAATCGCGATATGCTATCGCGCCGATTAGTGCGTAGAGGCTTTGAAGTTTTAGTTGCGATTGATGGAGCATCAGGTGTGACGACCGCTGAGATAGAATTACCTGATTTGATCGTAATGGATATGAGTTTGCCAATTTTAGATGGATGGGAAGCCACAAAGCGCCTAAAACAGATAACAGCAACTCAAAATATTCCGATCATCGGCTGCTCTGCTCATGCGATGGTCGGCGATCGCGAAAGAGGTATCGAAGCAGGATGTGATGACTACGACACCAAGCCAATCGAATTTACACGACTCTTAGGGAAAATTGAGCAGTTATTGAAAAAATATGCTAGATCCTAGTAAATCAAACTTATTGATTGTTGATGACGATAAAATGAATCGAGAGATTCTCTATCGCCATTTAACGAACTTAGGATATGTAAATATTACTTCGGCAAGTAGTGGTCAAATTGGGTTAGAGATAGTTGCTTCGCAGCCTATAGATTTGATATTGCTAGATATGATGATGCCCGTAATGAATGGGTTAGAAATGCTCGTTCGTCTCAAAGCGCATCCAGAATGGCGAATTATTCCTGTACTGATTATTTCAGCATTAAATGAGAAAGAGATGATGCTTGCTTGCATTGAAAAGGGTTCGGAAGACTATTTGATCAAACCCTATGATCGCGTCTTGCTCAAAGCCAGAATAAGTGCATGCCTTAACAAGAAAATTTTATATGATCGCGAGCTTTTGTATAAGCAAAAACTAGAAGCGGCTTATAAAGAAATGGCAACAGCCTATTATGAATTGGAAATTATCAAAAATGAGTTAGAGGCGCTATCTCACAGCGATGGTTTGACTAGTATTGCCAACCGACGATATTTTGATACAGTTTTAGAGAGAGAGTGGAATGCTGCCAAACGAGAAAAGAAGTTTTTATCACTCATATTATTTGATGTAGACTATTTCAAAAAATATAATGATTCTTATGGACATCTTGCGGGCGATGACTGTCTGCGGCAGATAGCGATCGCGGCTTCACAAGTTATCAAGCGACCTAGAGACACAATCGCAAGATATGGAGGTGAAGAATTTGCAGTAATTTTGCCCGATACTGACCCAGCGGGTGCAATCATCTGTGCGGAACGGATTTGCTCTGAAATAGAAAAGCTGAATATTAATCATGTATCGTCACAGGTAAATTCTTGTGTCACAGCTAGCGTGGGAGTATCAACTCTTATTCCTCATACTGAAGTTACGACTTCGCAACAATTAATTAAAGAAGCTGATCTTGCGCTCTATCAAGCCAAACGAGAGGGTCGAAATCGCGTTAAAGTATGGTCTAATAAAATTTGAAACTGGGTGGACAAACATGACTGATTCTAACTTTCAAGTATTAATTGTTGATGATAATGAAATAAATCGGGATATGTTAGTGCGGCGCTTGCGTAGAAAAGATTTTGATTTGTCGATGGCGGTTAATGGGCGAGAAGCTCTGTCAATGATTCAGGAGAAACCCTATGACTTGGTACTCCTAGATATCATGATGCCTGAAATTGATGGATACGCCGTGTTAAAGCATCTAAAAAATGACGCAAAATTGCAACATATTCCCGTAATCATGATTTCGGCGATCGAAGAAATGGATAGCGTCATGAAATGTATGGAGATCGGAGCAGATGACTATTTAACCAAGCCATTCGATCCAGAACTGTTAAAAGCAGCAGTTAATCGGTGTTTACCTGACAGAAATCAGTCTGCAACTGTTCCATCGCTAGTAGATTCTTATGCTAGAGCTGCTACGTCTCTACCTCATCCATCTGTTGATACTGTAAATCAGAATAGCTCATTTACGCTACCTCCTGAAGATAGTACTCTTGGCACAACGACTATTTCACCTACTCTTGATGAGGTTGCATTTCGGATTATGCAGACAGGTATGATTAATCGCAAAGGTTATTTGTATTTTAGTAAAGCAATTTTTAACACTTTATTTGAACATTCAGGATTGAGTGATCAAGAAGTTTATCAAATTCGATCTATCTTTGATGCAATTCAATCAGGACGAATTAGAGTGCAGGAATCAACTTAAGAATCAATTTTGCCCAGCAAATTTTAGAGAATATTTCAGAAGTTTTCTAGCTTATGAACTAATTGCAGTCTGTTCAATCTCGTTCTCGATCAAAGGCGATCGCAAACATAAATAGATTAAAGCTCCGACTAAAGGAATGAGCGCAATAAAAGTAAAAAACTGACTGCTACTCATGCCACGTCTTTCCATATCGTCACTGAGCAACCAAGGGAATAGCAGCGATAACATACAAAAGTCTAAACTCATCACGTGAATAAATCGGCTAGTTTGCCATTGCTGAACAAAATCTGCCCAATTGCCATTAGAGAACCCATAAACTAAAAAATAAATGGCGATCGCGCTAATCCCGATTCCTGTAATTCGTGAATCTAAGATTTTAATAATCCAATTCTTTTTGCCAATAAATTTGGGATTTGGCTCACGCAAAGCAAAGTAAGGCAACAGTGCAAATGCACCTACAAAAAACGAAAGCGCTGCGAATAACCAAGCTGGTACTTTTTGACCACGCCCGTCACTAGCCAAAATGCAAGCGTAAATACAAGGAAAAACACCCATCAGATTGAAGAGGGAGACAATATAAGCATTTGTGCTTTGCCAATCACCTGCAATTAGTTTTTGAATCAGTGACAATGTATCAGGTCGATCTGGTGGCGCGAATATGAACGCATAAACCGAAAATAAAATCCAAATTAACCAAAATCCAAGTTTATTAGTCATAAATCAAATAATTATCCAATGATTACAGGTATTACAGTAATCTGCTTTCAAACCTACCACAAATAAGAATATAAAGCCCTTTGCGGGGCTTCGCCCTGCGACCCTTGTCGTGGTGAGTTTGATCAACAACTGCTATAAAAGCTCAAGAAATATCTATCTAAATCAAGCTTAATTCAGTCGCGATCGCTTGGCGATATACATCAATAAACTTCTGCCAACCAATGACGATTACTTGTTTGTGAGTCAAGCTGTCAGGATTAATATCATCATAACCGAACCCAATTTCGCGACCTTCGAGATCGCAGCACACTAGTCCTGCTGCTTTAGCGATCGCCAAGGGACCAACTGTATCCCATAATTTAACACGGCGATTGAGATAGATATAGGCACTGGCTCGACCTTGGACAACTTCCATTACTTTTAAACCAAAACTACCGAGGCTATAAAACTGAACATTAGGAACAGCGGCGCGGATCGCAGCACCATAGGCAAGGTCATCTTTTTTACTGACAATGACGCGATCGCAAGCTGCAAACGTTGGTTCATAAGATTCTAAAACTTCAGGGACATTTCCATTTGTAGCTATGAATAAGCCATTAATAGCAGTTCCACCAAAGTATAGGCGATCGCTCTTTGGTGCATACACCCAACCTAATACAGGTTGAAATGCCTCTAAAACACCGACCATAACCGAATAGAATTCGCGTCCATGAATGAAGTCGTCAGTGCCATCAATCGGATCAATAAACCAAGCTTTTTGATTGAGTTGAGTAGATATAGATTTCTGTTTCCACAGTTCTTGCGATCGCGAGTTCTCTTCGCTGATTATGACATCATCAGGAAACCATGCTTGAAACTGCTGGCTCAAAAGGTAATCAAGTTCGCGATCTACATTGGTTACATAATCATCAAAACCCTTTTCATCAACTTGAAAACCTGACTCTCTTAGATGAATTGCTTTTTGCCCAATCTCACGAATAAACTGACAAATTTCTGTTTGTATTTCTTGATTCATGATGACTTACGGCGAGAAAATATCCGAAAGTATAGCGATCGCCAAAACTCTTTAATCGGATAGGCAACAAAGGTAATTGGATTAACAGTGACGATAATATCGCGGAAATCTCGCTGAGCTAAAGCCGCGATCGCCCAAGCCACAAAGCTTGCCGACATTACACCATAGGGATTGAGATCGCTCTTGAAAGGACCCAAAATTAATTTGCGAATTGTGCAAGGCGCATCAAGGCGGCGCAAGGTAACCAAATCACCGATTGCCCGTTTGGAGAGTTCATAAAGCGGACTCAAGGCAGGATTGACTTCTGCTTCGGAAGTATTTACCCAAATCTCTTTAGTCGCAATATGTTTTGATTCGGTTACGGTTTCTAAGAACAAATCCATCCATCGAAAAACCGAAAATGTATTTACTTCATAGGATTTGTAAACTGATTGAGAATCCCGCGTTCCTAAAACATTTACACCATGATTGAGAATGAGAATATCTATTTTTTGTAAGCGATCGCGTAGTTCTGATTCATTGCCTAGTTGCCATGTAATCACTTCTATTTTTTTATTGTCGCTATTCTCAAAACTAGCATCAGGCGAAGTTGTCAGCGCAATTACCTTTGCTCCCTTCTTAGTAAGTTCAGCAATCAATGCTCGACCCATCGTTCCCGAAGCGCCTGTAATCGCGATACTTTTGCCCTTAAGTGCCAACGCTGTACCCAAAACTTTATCTACAAGTGTAAAAGTACTACAAAAATATGCCTCGCCGCGATCAAAATGATGTCGCCAATGGTAAGTGCGATTAACGCCCCATTGCGATGGTAACTCAATTAAATCCCCTGGTTTGTGGGTTAGATCGGTTTCCAATAAAAAACCTTGAGATCGCGCAAAGCCTGTGACCAAGAAGCAAAATGAGTATACACAGCCCAGCGCCATTGCCCAACTGTATCCACAAACATTACCTAGCCATGCGATCGCACCAGTTGCTACAACCATAAATATTGCTTCTGGAACATCGTTAAATAGCTCCGCTTGGCGATAGATTTCCATGCTGACTTTGCTTAAGTCCGAGCGATAGGCCTTGTGATGCAGATTATGCCAAGGCTGTAACGGCTTCCAATAATGCCCCGCGATATGATAACAATCGCGTAAAATTTCCGCTATCAATACCGAACTAATGGCAATCAAAATTTGCCACCGATGCACAGTTGCAAATTCTAGTAAATCGAACACCAGAGATGGATTCATTGCGATCGCAGCTTAATATTTCTAAACATCACACCTAGCCATTGTAGCGGAATCTTCACCAAAGGAAAAAATAGGCACTACAAGGTCACGCCCTTACTTTCTGGGTTTAAAAAATTTTTTGAGCTTAGAAAACATAAAATGCTATATGGCAATCCTAAATTATTTAAGAGAAGCTTCGGCTACGCTCAGCTATCGGTATATGCTGACTGAGCGTAGTCGAAGCCAATATTCTTACATTCTATTTAGGATTGCTATATCTAATCAATCGGTCGTAGTTTAGTTAATTTAAGGGTAAATTTGCCCCCACTACTGCCACCAAAAGATGAAACTCGCACAATGTAATTTCCTGATTGGCGTACTTTAAAAAATATTAATGAGTTTGTACCATCACCGACTGCGTCATCATTTTCAGCCATTACTTCACCCTTGCTATCGATCAGACTTAAGACCGTATCAAAGCTTCCCGAATTTACAGTGATTTCTAGGCGTTCATCTTTTTGAGCCGCGATCGCATAGTCACGCGCAAATCCTTTTTGACCAGTCGGAATATCTTTGTCAGTGAGAATGTCGTTAACATCAACACCACTAGCGATCTCGCTGGGCTTATAGACAGCGCTACGAATCTGAGCCGATGACTCAATCGTAAAACTCGTTAAGCTGATCGCGATCGCAATTGCGCTAATAAAATACTTAGGTCGATAATAATTGAACGGGTTTAAATGCTTCACGAGACTTCTTTCAATTCAGAAAAGGCAAGTTTTAACTGAGTTGATTCTACTGTGGAATTAGCGGAACTATTAGGAAATGGTAATTCTTTAATCGGTGGAGCCTTAATGGTCGGGACAATGTGAATCTTGCCATAAAACTCCTCTTGAAATAACTCAACTTTTGATTGCGAAGACATTAGTAACAAACCCCAAAACACGCCAACGCGATCATTAAATACCTCAGCCAGTGCTGATATCTCGATTTCCTCATTAGGATGGATTAAAAAATAACTCTCAATTTCGGCAACCATTTCCGATAGATTCTCTTTGTGCGCTAGCTCAGCGATCGCTTTCATCGCTGCCCGCCTTGCCACTTTGCCCTGAATTGGGCGTTTGGACGGTTTACTAGGTTTACGATCGACGATTTCCGCGATCGCTTCTATCTGCGCTATCAATTCTTCTAGAGTAATCTTTCGAGCTTTGGGTGGTAAAGCTACTGGCAGGCGGCGCAAGCGTTTATCAAAATCTGTTGGCAATCTCAATGAGTCTGCTTCGCCTACCTCAAGTTCCTCCACATCATCACTGAGGGCTGCTTGTTCGTAGGCAGTTTGAATATCCGACAAAGAATTTGCTTTGAGCAGTACCAACATCGACGCGTAGAGCAGAGCCTGTCCCGAATCATATAAATCTCGGCGATCACTGACTATTAATCTTGACAAAAAACGATCAACTACATCGATCACCTGAACATCCCAAGGATCAATTTCGCCTCGTTCTGCAAGGTTAATTAGTAGCGCGATAGCGTCTTTTGTTACTGATTCAGCGATCGATAAGGTCATTAAGCTTACAAGAAGCGGATGCCTAAAAATATCATCGATTGTACTGAAATAACTAATCTAAATTTTTTATCGGTTAATTTTTGGACTTATCTTCATGTTTTGCACAGTAGAACGAGATGTAGGGGCAATTCATGAATTACCCCTACGGTAAAATGAGGCTTTCAGGGCATTTTTGCGTAAGTCCTAATTTTACTCAATTAACATTAGCGCTTATCGCAGTTTTGCGAATACCCGATATTTTGGCATGATTGTGCCTGATTTCATCTTCAGTCAAAGGCACTATTTCAATGTGATTAAACAAGGTAGTGACAAAGGTAAATAGCAAAAATGGTAAAGATGTCACCACAATTAAACCAACGGCGCTAAATGAATAAACTGGTTTGCTCATTAGTGAAAGGGCTGAAGCAAGAGCAGCAAAAATCACGCCTAACCAGATAATTATTTGCCCAAAAATGTCACTTAGAGTTAATGTGCAAACAAAACGATACTTACCAATGTCGTTCATCATATTTTTGCCTTTTGTTAAGAGATTTTTTTAAAGATTGTCCAGTAAAATAGTTGATTCTACTTAGTTTACAGTATAGAAATATTTCTTAGTTTTTTGGGTTACGTTTTATTGAGAACGTGCATCCAATAGAAGTTGGATAGAAAATTATGTGGGATCAAATCGCGATCGCTATTTCACAAGCAACTGGAGAGCGATTTACCTGCGATCGTCGTCAAGCGCAATCAGGTGGCTGCATTAATCAGTCAACTAAACTATCAGACGGTAAGCGCCAGTTTTTTGTAAAAACAAATAATGCTAATCGGTTAGATATGTTTGAAGCAGAAGCGATCGCCCTTAGGCAAATGTATGCCACGCAGACGATTCGCATACCGCAGCCAATATGTTGGGGCATTGCCGAGGATGCAGCTTATTTAGTGATGGAAAATCTGGAGCTAGGCGGTAGTCAAGATTGGGAAGCAATGGGTCGGAATCTAGCAGCGATGCATCGTGTGACTAGCGATCGCGGCTTTGGTTGGGGGCGTAATAATACAATCGGGGCAACTGTCCAAATTAATGATTGGACTGAGAATTGGGTCAGCTTTTGGAGCGAACATCGGCTCGGATTTCAGATGCACTTAGCTAAACGAAAAGGTTGGCGATGCAATGTTGCCGAAGAAAAAATTTATGAATTATTGCCCAAATTTTTTAGCGATTACCAACCTCAACCCGCAATGGTGCATGGCGATCTTTGGGGTGGGAATGCTGGCTTTGTAAAGGGCGCTTTTGGAGAGGACGAACCCGTAATTTTTGACCCCGCCCTATACTTTGGCGATCGCGAAGTTGATCTTGCCATGACTGAATTATTTGGTGGTTTCCCAACCCAGTTTTATCGTGCTTATCAAGCTGCATATCCACTTGACGCAGGCTATCAACAGCGCAAAACCTTTTACAATATCTATCACATTCTCAATCATTTCAATCTATTTGGTGGTGGCTACGGCTCACAAGCCAATCGGATGATTGAAGATGTCTTTGCATAAGTTCAACAAATAAGTTCAACGTGCCGACTCTATGTTTTAATTCGCATACTGATATCGAGCCAATGCGATCGCGTGACCATTGCCGAAGTGGAAATATAATCAACGCCTAGCTCCGCGATCGCCCTAATCGTATTGAGAGTAATATTTCCTGAACCTTCGATTTTGGAATTTGGACTATGTTCACGAATTAAGGCGATCGCCTCGCGCATCATTTCCAGCGGCATATTATCGAGCATGATCACATCAAGATTTAGCTGCACAGCTTCTTTAACTTGCATAATCGACTCAGTTTCTACTTCAATTAGTGTCGTAAATGGAATATTTGCACGCACCCTTCGCACTGCCTCAGTAATCCCACCTGCTGCCGCGATGTGGTTATCTTTGAGCATTACCGCATCATCTAAACCATAACGATGATTGATCGCTCCCCCGATAAATGCCGCATATTTTTCTAGTAGTCGCATCCCAGGGATAGTTTTACGAGTATCGACCAGATTTGCCTTAGTGTCGGCGATCGCTTCTACATACTCAAAAGTAGCGCTAGCAATTCCTGATAATCGCATTACCAAATTTAAAGCAACCCGTTCACCCATCAGTAAAGTGGCGAGACTGCCATTGATTTCGGCGATTATTTCGCCAGATTTAACAGATTTACCATCCTGCGAGATCGCCATAAAGTTTATATCTGGATCAAGCAATTGAAATACTCTCGCCGCAATCGTTAATCCTGCAACCACGCCATCAGCTTTGGCTATCCAAACTGCCTTACCGACTGGTGCATTACCATCAGGAAATAAACCACCCGTCGAGCGATCGCCGCGTCCGATATCTTCGCGTAACCAATTTTGCAAGATCGGGTCTAGGACTATAAAAGGAGGAAGCATGATATGGCTATGTAAAACACACTATTCTATACGAAAATATTAATTTTTCTGAAGGTTCAGAACAGAATGAGCTATGGAGCTAAATACAATTCTTCGCAGTCGTTACGAAATTCGGCAATGTCTTGAAAGCGATCGCTTTAATGAGATCGCTCTGTCGATCTTTTTAGCAGAAAATTTAGAGATACCGATCACTCCTAAACCGCTTTGTGTGATCTATAGCTGGCAAGTTTTAGGACAAAATGTTCTAGATCATGAAGCGATCGCCGCTAAGCTTTACGAAATCGGACAAGAATATACTCTAGCGCCTAAAGTGCAAGCTTTTTTTATCGAAAATGAAACCCACTATTTAGTACGCGAATATCAAGAAGGTTATGAATATCTTGAAGAATTTATCGAAACTATTGACGAGTTAGATTCCGATGAAGTAAGAGCAAAAAAGCCTTCAAATGTTTCTACGCTAAAGGCTTTACCGATAAAATCGCCTCTTCCCATTTATATCAATCGTCGTCAATTACTGATCAGTGCTAGCTCAGCGATCGCAGGTTTTGCATTTGCCCTAACCCTAGAAAAAAGTAAACCCAAGCCGCTGCCGATCATAATTCCCGCAACACGCACTTTTGTTCCGACGATTCCACCCGATCCGATTAAGCGAGGAGATAAAGCATTTCGGGATAGTTTAGGCGATCGCATTGTTATGGAAATGGTTCGGATTCCATTAGGCAAATTTATGATCGGTTCCCCACTCAATGAAACTGGCAGACGTGAAAACGAATCGCCGATTATTGAAGTCAACGTGCCAGCTTTTTATATGGCAAAGTTTGCGGTTACTCAAGAGCAATGGGTAGCAATCATGGGTAGTAATCCTTCACTATTTCGCGAAAATATTCAAGCGCCTGTTGAAAATATCTCTTGGAACGAAGCACAGGATTTTTGTCGAAAATTGGCAGCGCGATCGCAACATCTTTATCGGTTACCAAGCGAATCAGAATGGGAATATGCCTGTCGCGCAGGAACTAATACGGCTTACCATTTTGGCAATAGCCCCGATCAAATTACTGATTATGCATGGTTTGTCGATAATGCTAACCAGCGATCGCATCCTGTTGGTCAGAAAGTTCCCAATCCTTGGGGACTATACGAAATGCATGGTGGAGTTTGGGAATGGTGTGAAGATATTTGGCACGATAATTTTAATGGCGCACCTGCGGATGGGACTGCATGGATCGGCGATGGGAATTCTAGTCGGCGCATCCGCAAAGGTGGCTCATGGAGCAATCAAGCTCGGCTCTGTCGGGCGGCAAGTCGCGAGTGGCATTGGCAAAGCGATCGCTACAATGACATCGGATTTCGTGTGGTTATTTCCGCATAATTACTCAAAACCTAGAAAAGAGAGTCCCTGCTTTGCGCCGCATCTCTTTTCTTGGTTTTAATTTTTAATCATCTGGGTAGTTACTATACAATTGAGTTTGAATGGTTCGATCGCAGTAAATGTCAAATATAGAGAAAGTAGCAGAAAAAATAGTTGTCGGCTTATCAGGTGGAGTTGATAGCTCCGTCGCCGCCGCGCTGTTGCATCGTGCAGGATATGATGTCACAGGTCTGACGCTGTGGTTAATGCGTGGCAAGGGACAATGCTGCTCAGAGGGGATGGTGGATGCAGCACGTCTATGTGAAGAGTTAGGTATTCCTCATGAAATTGTCGATAGTCGCGATACTTTTGAGCAAAGCATTATCAATTATCTGGTTACAGGCTATGCGGCAGGTTCTACACCTCTGCCCTGTTCACGCTGCAATAAAGCTGTGAAGTTTGCGCCAATGATGAATTATGCCCGCGAAAAATTAGGTATTCATAAAATCGCCACAGGGCATTATGCAAAGCTGAACTTTAATGCAGAATCAGGACGCTATGAATTGCGTCGCGCTGTTGATAATACAAAAGATCAATCTTATTTTTTATACGAAGTCGGTCAAGAAGAATTAAGTTGCTGTATTTTTCCATTAGGCGATCGCACTAAAGTCGAGACTCGTCAAATTGCTGCTGAGTTTGGCTTAGCAACGGCTGAAAAAGCGGAAAGTATGGATTTGTGTTTAGTAGAAGCCAATGGCTCAATGCGCGCCTTTCTCGACAAATACCTTACGCCTGTGCAAGGCAAGATCGTGGATACTCAGGGCAATGTGCTGGGCGAGCATGATGGCACATATCACTACACAATCGGACAACGCAAAGGCTTAGGTGTGGCGGCGGCGAATCCTTTGTATGTGGTGGCTCTCGATCCTGTAAAAAATGAGGTAATCGTTGGCGATCGCGCTGAAGCTCATGAAAAAGAATGCAATATCAACCAAGTGAATTGGGTATCGATCGCTCCGACCGACATTCCCTTTCGTGCCGAGGTGCAAGTGCGCTATCAGACTGAGCCTGCCTTGTCAACGGTGATTCCTTTAGCAGGCGATCGGGCAAGGATCGTATTTGATGAGCCACAATTTAGCATTACCCCTGGGCAAGCTGCCGTCTTTTATCGTGATGACTTGTTGCTCGGTGGCGGACTAATCGAATCATAGTGATTAAAAAAAAATCCCTGCAAAGCAGGGATTTTTTTTAATGGTTAAGCTGTTGTGACAATTTGCTTGCGTAAGGAAGTAAGTCTTCGCTTCGCGTTTTCATTTTTTTCATCCAACTTCACCACTTGCGAATACATTTCGATCGCCTGTGGCAACAACTTTTTCTTCTCATAGGCATGACCAAGATTGTTAATGGCAGTTACATAACCCTCTTGCAAAGCGATCGCCTCTTTATAATTCTTGATCGCCAGGTCATATTGCTGCTGTGAAAAATAAGAATAACCTAAGGCATTATAAACTTCAGGATTATTCTCACCACCTTCTTTCAGGGCTTTGTTAAACAAGGCGATCGCTTGAGCGTAAAGTTTTTTGCGTAGATAGACACTGCCAAGTTGGTAATAATCTTCAGGACTACCTTTCTCTTTTTGAAGTTTAGGTTGGAGTTCAGTGATTACATTTTCTAAACTACGCGCTTTTAAAATTTGGCGGATAACTAACCAGATTACCCCTGCAAGTAGCGCGACCAACGCCCCAAGGTACGCGAGCCCTAATTTACTGTCCATCATATTTACTGACCTTAATCAACTTTATTAATAAATTTTTTCAATCTCAACTCATTACATTATCTCAAAACGAAAATGAATCGGTAGTTGGCGATCGCTTGATTAAACCCAATTTTAAGATTTTCAGCGTTGGAGGAGCCAGAAACTCCAAAATTGGTTTCATAATCAGAAATAATAAATCGCTTAAATAAAAGTTACCAAAAGACAAATTTTTGTTGTAATATACTAAGCTGTGAATTTGTTTGGGCTAGTAGCTCAGTTGTATAGAGCAATCGCCTTCTAAGCGATCGGTCGTGGGTTAGAGTCCCCCCTAGCCTGTTTTAAAAGTAAAAGTGGAGCTAAGGTCTACTTTTACTTTCTACAAGCGATTGTTAAAATAAGAGCTGGTCAAATTTTGACTAGCTCTTATTTTTTAGGATTTAACGTTTAAACATGGGTAGTACATTCGGGGCTTTATTTCGCGTCACTACATTTGGGGAATCTCACGGCGGTGGCGTGGGAGCAATCATTGATGGATGCCCACCACAATTAGAGCTTAGTGAAGCCGATATTCAAATTGATCTTGATCGCCGTAAACCAGGACAGAGCAAGATCGTCACACCCCGTCGCGAAGATGATCGCGCTCAGATTTTGTCTGGTGTGTTTCAAGGCAAGACTCTCGGCACACCGATCATGATTTTGGTACAGAACAAAGATGCCCGCAGTCAAGACTATTCAGAAATGTCTGAAAAATTCCGCCCCTCCCATGCTGATGCCACCTATCAAGCTAAATATGGTTTTCGCAATTGGCAAGGCGGCGGCAGATCATCAGCAAGAGAAACGATCGGACGGGTTGCAGCAGGGGCGATCGCTAAAAAAATCCTCAAACAAGCAGCAGGTGTGGAAATCATCGCCTATGTCAGACAAGTCAAAGATTTAATTGCGCCTAATATTGATCCGAATACAGTCACGCTCGAACAAGTAGAAAGTAATATCTTGCGCTGTCCCGATTCGGAAAGTGCCGAAAAAATGATTGACTTCATTGACAAAATCCGTCGCGAGGGTAACTCAGTCGGCGGCATTATCGAATGCGTGGCGCGAAATGTGCCTGTCGGTTTGGGAGATCCTGTCTTTGACAAATTAGAAGCTGATCTTGCTAAGGCAGTGATGTCCTTGCCTGCGAGTAAAGGATTTGAGATTGGTTCAGGTTTTGATGGAACTCTCTTAACTGGGCGCGAACATAACGATGAGTTTTATATGGAAGGCGATCGCCTTCGCACTCGCACCAATAATTCTGGCGGAGTTCAGGGCGGCATTTCCAATGGAGAGAATATAATTCTTCGCGTTGCCTTCAAACCGACTGCCACGATTTTGCTAGAGCAGAACACCGTATCAGTCGCAGGAGAAGACACTACACTCACAGGTAAAGGTCGTCATGATCCTTGTGTGTTGCCACGCGCTGTGCCAATGGTAGAAGCGATGGTGGCTCTAGTATTGTGCGATCGCTATCTCAGCCAAAAAGCAGTTTCGCTCTAAAACTTAATTGTAAACTAAAAAGTAGAGGAGTTGTGAAGCTTCGCCTCTACTCCACTAGATTAGTCAGAAGAGATAAACAATGGAAGAACTACTTGAGCTAAAAAGTTTTCTACTAGATGGAAACATCTCAGAGGCAATTTTGCTAGTGGAGGATTAGAAGCTTTAGAAGGAAGATATTAAACTGAAGCGATCGCCATATATTTTCTGCAATTCTCGCTTGAGTTTGTTAAGTGTCGGCTTAATACTAATTAAAGTTGTATTCATTTTTCTAAAAACTAACATCTTCGTAAAGATCGACAAATTTCCCTTCAAAATTGATGCTCGATAATTGGAAACTATCTTGCTCTCCCGAGTATGATTTTAAAAACCAAATTCCTTCTTCATTTCGGTGAAAGCAGTCAAGACGTTGACGTTTTGTATTAACTAAAACATATTCTTCAAGACTCTCTATTTGTTGATAATCAGCAAATTTATCACCACGATCAAATGCTTCTGTAGATTTTGATAAAACTTCAATGATCAGTTTAGGGTATCTCTTTTGGGTTTGGGTTTGGGTATCTCTAGGATCGCAAGTCACCATCACATCTGGGTAATAAAAACGATTCAATGAATCTATTCTCGCTTTCATGTCAGAAATATAAACTCGGCAACCAGAGCCTCGCAAATGATTGCGAATTATGCCAAAAGCATTACTTGCGATCGTAACGTGAGGATCGTTTGCGCCATCCATTGCATAAACACATCCATCAATATATTCATGTTTAATGGCACTTTTTTCCTCCATTTCGAGATATTCGTCTGGAGTTATGTAATTGAACTTTGGAGATGCAATCATAATTTACCTTCGATCTAGTGTTAGCTTGATGCTATTCAAAGTTATGCTCATTTTATCGCTCCTTGCTCGAATGCTTTATTAACGCGATCGCACTGTTTCGGTGCTTCCATATCCTCAAAAAGCTTTAATGCTTTTGCTTTATATTCTTGTGCTTGATCAGGCTTTCTCATTACCTGATATGTTAGCCCAAGTTGAAAATATGCTTCTGCAAGATCACATTTTGCTCCAAGATACAGCAAAAGCTTTATCGATTCAATATGATATGAATATGCCGAATTGAAGTCATTTGACTCTCTATAAAATTCAGCCAAGCTAATTAAAACGTTACCTTTGGCTTGCCAATAGTGATTTTCTTCTGAAGCAGAGAGTGCTAGTTGATACATATCGGTAGATTTTATTTTATTGCCTAGGTTTCTATATGTTCTACCGATGAGTAATGGAATATATGTTCTTCCCCAAGCGGACATACGCCCATGACATCGGTAGTTTTCATAAGCTTCTTCAATTAGTCTTTCTGCTTCCTCTGGAAATCCCAAATAAGATTTGACCAATGCTAAACAAGAGTTATCTTCTATCCAACATTCTTTAGGTTCAAGATAACTAGCGACAAATATACCATCTTGAAAATAATCTTTTGCTTTTTCAAGATCCCAAAGATCGAAATAGCAAAGACCAATATTAATCAAATATGCACAAGTCATACTTTTTATAGCAAGATGGTAAGAGTCTGTTTTGTTAAACAAAAATTTTTGAAAGTAGTTGTTTGCTATGTCACCAGAAAGTTTGTGATATTTTATAGCTTCATGGATATTGCCTAATTGATTTTGGGCATACCCCAATATTCGATAAAGTCCCGAAAGAACATAAATATCATTAATCTTGTTTTTCCCTTCTAATATTCTATATATCGCTAAAATGATTTGCTGTGAAAACCCTAGCCGCCAACATACGAAACCAAAGTTATCAAAACTATCTTCACTACTTTTTAGCTCGAAAATTACTGAGGCAGCCTCTTCATAATCATTCACTTCCATATAATGGAAAATTATTTCAAATCCGAGTAAAGCATCTTCTATAGTATTTATTTTGGAAATTTTGTTTCTAAAAAACTGAGCAGCTTTTTGATTTGTGGTTTCCCAATCTATTTTATTCTCTATCAGCCTTAACTTTGCACACTCTTGAACAGCAGGATGCAAATAATATTCACCTTTAACTTCAATCAGAGATGTTTTACTTAAATAATCTACAACCCAAGCCCGTCGAGATTCAGGCACATCCGATAACAAACAAATCAGCCCTTCAAAAGGAACAGTTTTTACATCTTGATAGCGATAGCAACCCATCCGACAGAGCAACTTATAAGCATCAGGTTGATTATCTCGCAACCAATCCATCTCCACCGAAATTAGAGTTTCTAGTTCTGAATCTGCCAGCAAAGCATTCTTGTATCGATTCCAATAGCCTGCAATATTGCCATCAAAACGGTTTTTAATCGCACCATGCAGAATATCCATTACCTTCGCATTACCGTTATAGGCATCACGCATCTGCAATAGCGCCTCCGAATCTGCCCCATTCTCGCAATCATGAAAATATTGCCGCCATGCCGTAATGTCTAGCCCCTCCAGTGAATACTCATGTACTTTCGCTCTTGTAGCAATCAGCGATCGCCGACTGGTGATTAGTGTAAACGAACAAACATCGCGATCGCCCAACACCGCTAACAAAGCATCATAGCCGCGCAACTTTTCCCGAAAGCGATAATTCTTATCTAGCGCAGGTTCAAGGTTATCGATCAATACTCCGATAGGATTTGCACGATCCGCTAACTTCTCTCGCAAGATATCTAAATTAATCCCAAAGTCTCGACTAGGCTCCTCATCAAAATCCTTCCGCAAGATTTGCGACAACTTCTCTTCCGCAGGTGTAACGCTCCCCGACTCCAAGCCCATCTCTATCCGAATTACTTTCTTAAACTGCGTCTGCAAAAACTCCCGCGCTAATGTTGACTTGCCAACACCCGCCCCTGCCTTGATTAAAACGATTTTATATTTTTCGCTGAGTTCGGTTAGTTTCTGGCGGTCTGCATCTCGTCCAAGTAGATAAAACTCTGGCGGAGGAAGTAATTCTAGCCTTTTGCGATATGACGTAAGTGCATTAACAACATCATGAGATGTCTTCAAAGTACTACTTTCTAAATCCAAGAAAATTTCGACTGTTCTCCTGATTTTGTTGAAATAACCATCTAACGACCTAGTTTTTTTAGCAACTTTCATCCTGTCCTGTGCTTGAGATGCAGATAAGCCAATCAATATAGCTTGTAGATTGCGTTTTTCTGCTTTTGTTAGCAAGCGTTTTTCAAACTCTTCAAGATCTTTAACTAAACGCTCTACATCCCATTCCAGATAGGCCTCAGCAAAGTCCTGACCATCCCCATTGAGTTGCTGGATCATTAAACTAACCTGTTATCTGTTTCGACTAACAAAAAAATAACACATTTTCCTTACTGGGCTAACAATTTAACGAACTTTGTGTGCTGACCAAAACCTCAAGTTCATGACACCATTTATTCAAGTTCAAAAGCTAAAACAAGCGATTGAGCAGAAACAAAATAGTAAATAATTCTATTGATACTTGGAGATTCTGTAACCATGAAATTTTCACCTAAGATCCTTGTCTCTGGAGCGATCGCCACTCTCACTACTGCTAGCATCACTTTAAATCCATCCGCAGCTAAGGCATGGTGGTTTCAGCCAATTTCTTGGCCGAGTGGTATTTATACAAACGTACAAGGCAAACAAAATTTCCTTGGTGATTTTGTGCAACGTCCTGATCCACAGTGCCCTTCGGCTTGCTCTTGGGCTGTCCGCTATAACGGAAGACTATCTGCCCATGGTAACGGTCGCACACCTGCTTGGGTCGTTGGTCTTGTTCGTCAGCGTTTCGGTCGGTAGAAAATTCTTCTAGGTTGCGACATACCTGAGAACATACTAAAAAACAGTGAGTTCTCTTCTTGAATTTAGCGATCGCTTTTTTTATCTTGCTTTTAGAAAAAGCGATCGCTTTTTCCCACTTTTAGGTTATATCTCATGCATTTTAAATATTCACTAATTCTATCTATAGGCACTAGTGTTACTTTGCTACTCTATCCAGCAAAAATTCAAGCACAGTTCGATCCAAATCTTGTCAATCAGCAACCTCCTCAAAGTCCAATAGATATTCCAAACAACGCTTCAAACATTAATATTCCAACATCAAATTTCCCTTTAGGAGACATTAACCAACAGGGCGGAGTTATTAACAATAATGGATTGTCGGGACAACAAATCAACTGCGGAAAAGCATGTTTGTACTTTTATAGCGATTTCTCCAGAAATGATGCCCGATTTGGGGCAGGAATTAATATCCCACTTTTCGCCCCTGAAAATGAACTAACCACCGCCCAATCAAAAAAAACTCTTTATGACGTAGAAAGTGGTTATATCAAATCTATTTCAGAGGCTTGTCAAACTAAAGATACTATACGAGCAGAACTTAGCGCAAAAGGATTAGCACGAATTTGGAACGTCGATTATAAAACCTTACTTCGCCCTAGCTGCGGCTAGTAAAGCAATGTTTAAACTCACGATCGCACTCTTAAAATATTTTGCATTTTTCATCCT
>JAYVVP010000359.1:0-2887 GCA_043786935.1 Pseudanabaena sp.
TGGGTTTTGTCTGTTCTCTCACTCCAACACCACCAGATAAATGCTTAATTTACAATCATCATATCTTTGTTATTCTGTCAATGCGTAAGTCCTATATTACTAGAATATTTTAATCCTAGAATTTCTAATGACTTTGGGATTGAGACGATTCTATCAATATAGACTGCATCAATTTGTAAAGTATCTTTAGTGGATGAAATATAAAAATATTTTCTAGCCGCGATCGCATTATTTTTTAAAGCATTATCAAGATTATTACTAGATTGAAATTGCCAATTAGTCAAAGATACTTGCTTAGGAAATTGAAATTTTGGACGATTTTTAAAATTTGGGGTGAATATAGAAATACTGATTGCAACACAGGTGGAAGTAAAAACAGCTATTAAGTAAAATACTTTAAAGCTCTTAAATGTTTTAACTCTTAATTTTTTATCTTTATATTTTTGAGGCGAAATTATTTGAGACATAAAATTTACATATACTTAGTTTTACGACTTAATCGACTTAGCGGCTGCACTATTTAATATTTGATAAGATATTCCGCCGATTAAAAAAACAATAAGATTGGAAAAAATACCCGCACCTCCTCCTGTATGCCAATAGTTAAAGTTATTAGTATCACCCTTATTTAAAAGTATGGCTAGCAAAGATAGTCGAATGCTGTTAACAAATGTAATAGAAAAAATTGTGCTGATGGAAACAAAGAATTGCTTTGCTTTACTAGTAGGATAAATGCTTAACAAAACCACTATCAAAGGTAACATTGTTAATATTGGCTCCACACTAGAGCAACTAGGCATTATTTCAACTGAACCATTTGGCAATGATACGATCGCACCTTCTCTAACTGCTTTAAATCCTAAATAATGCAACATAAAATTAAGCAGTTGAGCATCAATATTTACAATCGGTTTTAATAAGTTATATATAGATGCAAATGGTAAAGAAATAAGTGCAGAAATTACTATTTCAGATTTATAGAGATGAAGTTTTTTAAATCCTGTAGTGACAAGCAATATACCGATGAAGGTAACAATAGGAAATAAGTAAGACAATACATCAATATATGAATTAAATTGACTTAAACTATGTCTAATAATCATCCAAAATATGAGAATTAATCCTAGTGTGGATGAGATTAAGCTGCCTCGAAATTTAATTTTATGTTGCTTTTTCCATAATAAAAAAACCTATGCCTGCCCACCCCAAAAAATCAAGTAGTGATGGTGCTTTTTCGGCTACCTTCCAGATGTAATAAAGGTGTAAAGTTGCCAAACAACTAAAAGTTGCAAACAACCAGAAAACTCTATGGTAAAAAAAGTTTTTAAGTTGTTGCAATTGCGATTTCATAATAGTTTTACATCTTGTGAGAAGTAGACAGGTTAGGATGGTCAGCACGAAAATTACTTATCTTAATAAATATAATAATTAGATAGGCGATCGCGAATCTTGTTGATCGCGAAGGGTCTGAAAATCCTTGTTAGGATTCCATTGAATTGCGCCATCTCGCCCAGTCCAAAACACTCTAACTTTGGCTTCATATAATTGATTAACCACTTCTTCAACCACGCTAGTGGCGGAAGCGATCGCAATTTTAGGATTTATTGCTTGCAGGATCACTGGCTCAATTTGCCCACCTGTCCACCAGAGAATACTAGCGGATAGTTGAGGGAGCAGATCTTTTTTGGCAATGATCGCTTGTTGGGCTTTTTGATCGGCATTAGTAAGTAATAACCAAGATTGCTCTCCAGTTTTAACTTTCAATACATCGGGGGATTGATTAAGTAACTGAATTTCCACCTCATTATTAATTGTGAGTTTTTCACCAGCCTTGAGAGAAGCTAAGGGAGTTTTGACGTTGGCAAGAGCTTGTTGAAGATTTTGATAATTTTTTGGGGTAACACCGATACTGATATCACGAAACTGGGCGATCGCTATCGAGTTAGCTATCAACTCATTCCATCCATCAGTTACATCAGGCTGAGTATTAGTAGCAATCGCCCAATCAATACGATTAACCCCCAATTTTTGCAAAAACGGCTGTAATGTAAAACTAGTAAATTGCCGATCACCGCTATTAATTAAAACAGTTTGATTTTGATTTTTAATTAACATGATTGGCACATCATTAAATGACGGCAACGTAACCTCAAATGTATTTGTCTGCGCGATCGCATTCGGGACAAATAGCACTACACAAGCAAGAATAAATGCGATCGTCCAACGCTGCATCTTACCAACCCAAGGCACTAGCCAAATAGCTATAAATAACGCATAGGCAATTAACATTTGCCAAATAGCGATCGCTCCTGCACTGGTGTTTGCCCTAGGCAAAGTATTAATCCATTGAGCAATATTGATTGTCCAATGCAGCAATGGATAGAGCAACCAAGCGATCGCTGCTCCAATTGGCACAAAAATAATTCCTAATAAGCCACTAATGATGCCCCCATAGGTGGCGATCGCCACTAAGGGCGTAGTGAATACATTGGCAATCAAGCTATAGGGAGCGAGTTTACCAAACACTAATAGTTGCAGTGGTAATGTCCAGATATAAGCAGCGATCGGCACAGAAATTAAGTCGGCGATCGCAGGGGGTAGCCATTCTAAACGTTGAGAAATTGCTCTGGAGGTCGTGATTAGCCCAAATGTGGCAAGGAAACTAAACTGAAACCCCAAATCCCAAATCCAAAGCGGCTGATAGAGCAACAACAACACCGCCGTAACCAGCAAACCGACAACGGGACGACTACGCCGCTGTACTACTAAACCAATCAAGCTCCCAAAACCCATCACCACCGCCCGCAAAATCGATGGACTGCCGCCTGTCAACAATAAGTATCCCCCTAGACAAAGGCTACCAAATAAAAATTGCTGCTTTAAAGAA
>JAYVVP010000360.1:0-2880 GCA_043786935.1 Pseudanabaena sp.
AATAAATGTAGCGGTTGAGAGAACACTAAAGGCTAAAAAATTGTTCATATATGTTCCTTTTTATGTTTCATTGGTTTGCCTGAAAGTGTGTAGGCGATCGCATCTTCCAGATAACTAGGCGGTTGCTTATGAAAAGTAAGCTCAGTAGACTTACACAGAAAAAATCTAAAAACTGCAAATAGACTCTGGTTGAACTGGACAGATCTTTTTACTAATACGATTTTGTCCAATGTAAACTTGAGTCAACTTAGTCAAAACTGCTAGAGGTCTAATATCACTGATTTGATTGGTATCAAGATTGAGGTCAATCAAGTTCGTCAAATTTGCTAAAGGCTGCACATTAATAATTTTATTTTCACCGAGACCGAGTTCAATCAAGTTTGTCAAACTCGCTAGCGGCTCCACATCAATGATTTGATTGCGATTGAGCCAAAGTGTTTTCAACATCTCCAAACTCGACAGTGACCTTACATCACTAATTTTATTGTCTGAAAGAGTCCTTTTAACTTGGGCAGACTCGCTAGAGGCTTAATATCGCTGATTTGATTGCCTTCAATGCTGAGAATAGACAAGTTAGTCAAACTTTTTAATGGCTTGAGATCGCTAATTTGATTGTCGTTGAGATCGAGACAAGTTAAGTTTATTAAACTTGCTATAGGTGTAATGTCAGTGATTTGATTGTCTGTTAAGAAAAGCTTGGAAAGTTGGTTCAGTCTCAAGTCAGCTAACTTACAGCGCTGCGTACTAGCTTTATCTAGAAGTAACTCAACTGTTTTTCTGGTTTCTGCAGGAAGAGAATTTTTTTGCAGACACCATTGTTCAAAGCTTTGCTTATTTGTCGGAACTGCTTCTGCTTGTTGGGTTTGAAAAGATATTAGGATTAAGACAGAGATAACGTTAAAGGGTAAAGACAATTTCATGTTGACTCCATTTTGCTAAGATTTTATTGCCTTTTCAAAAGGGAGTATGTGATGGTGAATGGAGCTAGACGCGATCGCGATCACGTCTAGCTATAATTTCCAAAAGCGAGACTCCCTCTTCGGAAATTAGATATTAATCAAATCAAAATCCTAAATCTGCCTTAGCGGCTTCCGCGACCCGCAAAACTTCTGGGGTAGAAATTTCTTCCCAAGGAACTTCGCCGATCTCACGATAAAAAGTCTCATCATAGGGGCGAGTTTGCACCACCACAGGCATCGGTACAGCGTGACCTAAAACGAGCGCTTGCTGCTTAGAATCTAGTTTTGACAAAATCGTTCGTAAGTTGCCACTACCAGCTACTCCTGTAAAAATTGCATCGATATCTTTCTCATCATTGAGCAAAGCAGTAATTCTTGTGCCAATCTGTGACATTACTTCGTTGTCAATTCCCGATGGACGTTGATCGACAATTAGCAAGGTCACAAAATATTTTCGCATTTCACGAGCAATCGTCCCGAAGATAGTCTGTCTAGCGGTATTAGGAGCCAAAAAACGATGTGCTTCTTCAATCGTGATTGTCAATTGTTGCGGGCGATCGCTAATATTTTTTGTTTGCAAAAAGCGTTCCGCTTTCTGCACATAAGCATGATGAATCCGCCGCGTAATGATATTTGTTGCCAACATATAAGAGAGCAGATTTGATTGAGAACCGAACTCAATCACGATATGTTTACCCGCCGCGATCGCATCAAGAATCCGCTTAATGTAATTTTCAGGACAAGTTGGACGCAAATATTTGAGATCGTCAAGGCGCGTAAGTTTACGTTGGAGCGCCATGATCGAGGACTTACTGCCCATCTTCTGTTCGCAAAATTCTTGAATCTCTGAGTTAGTCAGGGCAAGCAGCCGTGAAATCCAAGTTTTACCAAACTCATTCCGCAAGATAATTGCATTCTCTAGACTTGCCTCCGAGAGATTTAACTCTTCACGAATCAGCATCAAATCTTCTACATCGATTTGGTCATAGCTGATGTAGAGTTCTTGTGCATCGCGCACACCGCGTCGCTTGGTCGAGTCAGGATCGAGTGTATATATCTGCACCTGCGCGGGAAATAATTGCCTTAAGCCTTTAACTGTACTAAATCTTTTGCCTTCGGTAGCTGCTTCCCACCCATATTCCGAGTGCATATCAAAAATCAGATTTACAGCCGCCTTTTTACGAATAATTCCCGACAATAACAAGCGCGTTAAAAAAGATTTTCCTGTACCAGACTTTCCGAATACGCCGTTACTGCGTTCAACAAAGCGATCCAGATCAAGACAGATGGGTACTGGCATATCAATCGGCTGCCCGATCGCAAAGTTGCGTTTATGTGGATCGTCTTCCCAACCAAACACAATCCTGAAATCACGTTCAGTGGCATCAAATACTTGTGAAAAATGGCTGGGGATCGTCTTAACGGGCAAGAGTTGAAAGTCGCTGATTTCCTCTGCAAATTCATGAGCGGTCGATTTTTTGCGCTTTGTTTTTTTTATGCGATCGCTATTTGGACTAGAAGCTCTTTGAGTTAAAAGATCAAAAGGATTGGCAGGAACAAACATTAACATTGGCGTTAGATTGATAGTGCCAAATGTTCCAGTTCCAGCAAGAATTTCAGTTAAGAAAGTGTTTTCAGGATCGGGTGGATTGATGAGAATACGCGGACTAGAAGTGCCAAGAGTAACATTGGTGAGGATGCAAAAAAAGCGCGTATGCCGACCATGCACCACCAAAAACTTGCCGACACGCATATCTTCGACTGAGATATCGCCATTTAGTCGAACTTCCAAACCGTCGCTTAGAGAACCTTGAACAACAAGCCCCAATGGTTGCAACAAATCCATGCAAAATCCTAAGCAAAATCTAAGTTAAGCGTGCATATTCTTGCTTAGCGTATCAGAAAAAACAAAAAAATAGAG
>JAYVVP010000361.1:0-20839 GCA_043786935.1 Pseudanabaena sp.
TCAAAATTTTGGCTCAAAAAGGATTCTCTTGCTTTGGATTTGCCCCAAGCTTTGGTTGCTGTGAGGTTCGAGAATGTGGCGATCGCATTGGTATTTGTGGATATGACAGGAATTAATTCTTCTTGCAAGGTTCCCCAACTGGAACAAGCGGGACACTTCCCATACATCTGCGGGAAGTCTTCGCCGCAGTTATTACATACATATCGGCTTTTTGCTTTTGCCATTATTTAAATATGTAATAAACCAAAAGTTTTCGTCTAATGACCCAAACAAATTGGAATCTCAAGTGGGAACTTTCTGCTTTTTCTGTTATACAAGACAATTAGGTAGAATCTTGACTTTCAGACTATATGCCTTATAATTAAATAAAAATCTTTTTATCTAGTAATTATATTATGTTAAACGATTGAAATAAATAATGGAAGATGTAAATGTATGTTGTAAATAGCTTAAAAAAGGGAATTGAAGCAGGTGAACATTCTAGTGATCTTGCTAGAAAGCTATTTCTTTCATATCAAACTATGGTTTTTAAGGGCAACGAAGACCTTGAATACATAATTAAAAACACAATAAAACAACATTTAAAAATACCATTTACAAGTATTCAAGTGACAGGCTCATCAAAAACAGGCTTTAGCTTTTTTAATAAAACTGAATTTACTGAAGGAAAGTCAGACCTAGATATTTCAATTATCAGCCTAGACCTATACAATCATTTTCTTGAAATAGCTCATAAAGAAACTTTAGCTTTTACAAAGCTATCAGTCTTCCCAGAATTTAAAGGTAAACCAACAGATAAACAGTTTATAAAAAGTTTGAGAAAGGGATTTATAAATCCATTCTTTATGCCTGATTGTCGTGAAAAGTCAGAATGGCTAGATTTTTTTAGACATCTGTCAAATAAATATTTTGAAAAGTTTAAAGGTATCAATGGAGGTATTTATTCATCAGAATATTTTTTTGAATGTAAGCAAGTCGAATGTATAGAAGAATTTAAAAGGAATATTAGAGCATATGATTCGCTATCAAGTAAGGTCTAAAGAATTAATTGATTTAGTAAATGAAATAAAATCTAAAAGGCTTATAATATCGCCTTATTTTCAGAGAAATCTAGTTTGGCGTGATTTACACAAAGTGGATTTTATAAAAACTATTTTAATGGGGCTTCCATTTCCTCAAATATTTATTGCCAAAGGTAGTATTGATTTAGAATCGATGACTACGACATCATGTATTGTAGATGGACAACAAAGAATGTCTGCTATTGTGGAATACATAAATGGATATTTCAAAGTTGATACTAAATATTTTAGAGAACTTGCTCCTGAGATTAAAGAACAATTTTTAAAATATCAAATTCCAATTATAGATTTAGATCTTTATAATGATGCTCCCGAAATTAAAGAAATATTTCAAAGATTGAACAGAACCTTTTATGCTCTTAATTCTATTGAAAAACTTGCAACTGAATATGCCTCTTCTGAGTTCATGCTTTTCGCGAAGCATTTAACGGGTAAGTTGAGATTTCAAAGTGATGATGAAAGTGATAATTCTCTAATTGTAGATCCCACTATACCGACAGATTTCATTGAATGGGCAAATGAAGTAAATTCTCCATTTTTTAAAAAACTTATAGTTGAAGGAAATATTTTTACTCCGTATGAACTCAGTAGACAAATTCATTTGATGTACACCTTAAATCTTATTGCGACATATATTGGCGAAATTTACACCCGTAATGATTTAGCAACAAGGTATTTAGATGAATACAAGGAATCATTAGATAATAAAGACGAAATACTAAATAAATTTGAGACAATTTCAAAGATTATTCTAGACATGAATCTTCCATCAAATTCATATTGGTTTAATAAAGCTAATATGTTTTCACTATTTTCATTGCTAAGTACTATACAAGTCGGAGATATTCCTGAGAATTTACGAGATAAGTTGATTGATTTTGAAAATGAGATTCCATCAGATTATCAAATTGCAGCAAAAGAAGGTGTAAACAACAGAAAAGAACGATTAATTAGACAAAAGTATTTAATGAAATTACTAGAGATATAGCAGGTGTGATCACCGATCTTGTAACGTATGTTAATGAAATATACTACACATTTTTAATGCTTGTTATTAATGCGTTACGCTGCGCTAACACATACTACTATTGGGCGATCGCGTATTTGTTAACCACAAGTAAAAACTAATGGCGATCGCTATATTTAGCTAAATTGAATTAGAGATGAACTTTTAGTCTATTACTTCAACTAAGATTACTTGTGTTAAATGGTTAGCTATAATATGCCTACATTCAGTAGAAAGTTATGAGCGTACAACTTGAATTCAAAGTATCGGCTCCCCCATTTCGGTGGGATGAAGCTGGCGGAATTCGTATTGGTCAAAGTCGAGTGACACTCGATAGTATCCTCGCGGCTTATCATCATGGTGCAACTCCAGAAGAAATTGCTATTCAATTTTCTGTTTTGCAACTAGAAGATGTATATAGCACCATTGCATACTATTTAAGTCATCGTCACGAAATTAATAGCTACTTAGAAAAGCGCCAACACCAAGCTCAGCAAATAAGACAGCAGCTTTCTCAAAAGCATAATTTAGTGGATTTGAGAGAACGTCTACTTATCCGTAATCAAGCTAAGGATAATTAAATCTCTGTGCGCTTTTTAACTGATGAGAACTTCAATGGAGACATACTACGTGGACTGGTAAGACGTATACCTAAATTGGATATAGTTCGTGTTCAAGATGTAGGACTAAAGAATACTGACGATTCAGAGATTTTAGAGTGGGCAGCTAGAGAAAAGCGGATTTTGCTGACCCATGACGTAGCCACAATCACTATGTATGCTTACGAACGTGTTAATCGAGGATTACCTATGACTGGAGTTATTGAAGTCATTGCGACAGATTCAATTGGTAAGATTCTTAATGATTTAGAAATACTAATTTTGTGCGCGAACCCAGAAGATTATGAAAATCAAGTTTTATTTGTCCCGCTGTTTTAGAGCAATTAAATAATGACAGACTTTTAGTTATTGGCAAGCTAGGAAACGTAAAACAAAGCTTCTCACTAGCATGAAAAATCTAGCTGTTCCTTTTGTTTATGCAAAATATTGCGAATATAGATCTGTTGAGCGATCGCGTATTTGTTAATCACAAAGTAAACTCGCTAGCGATCGCTAATTTTGAGAATAATAGGCGATCGCTATAGCAAATCAGGACGACGTTCTTTTGTGCGTAAAATTTGTTGTTCCTTTCTCCATTCCGCAATCAACTTATGATTACCCGATCGCAATACTTCAGGAACTTCCCAATCTCTAAATACAGATGGACGCGTATATTGTGGATAGTCGAGTAATCCATCTTCAAAACTTTCAAACTTGAGAGAATCTTCTTTCCCGACTGTCCCTGGGCGAAGGCGCACCACTCCATTAATCAGCGCCAGAGCAGGAATTTCTCCACAAGTCAGCACAAAATCGCCGAGAGAAACTTCGCGAGTTACTAAATGTTCGCAGACACGTTCATCCACGCCTTCATAGCTACCGCAAATAAGAACTAGTTGATCGTAATTAGCAAGTTCTTTAAAAAGTTCTTGCTTCATTGGTGCGCCTTGCGGAGTTAAATAAATAATTTCCCGCTTTGTTAAGATTGGCAATGACTCCACAGCAGCGAAAATTGGATCGGGCTTCATTAACATTCCTACGCCCCCGCCATAGGGTTCATCGTCAACGCGATGATGTTTATCGGTAGTGAAATCTCTGGGATTGGTTAAATAGACATCGGCGATTTGATTGGCGATCGCTTTACCTAGCAAACTGGTTTGTAGAGGCGAAGTAAAAAAGTCTGGAAAGAGAGTAACAATATCTATACGCATGAATAAATTTTATAACAAAATCTAAATAGTCCAAATTCAAATAGTAAAACGCAGCGTGAGGTAAGACTCTTTACTATTTGATTTAGCATAAGAACACAAAGCCCCATCATCTAATTTTGAGTTTTAAATATGCTTTCTGTTTCTGAAGCCGAACGAATAATTTTAAATTTAGTAAAACCTTTTAATCCTGAAATCGATAGTGAAATCTTGCCGTTAGCCCAAGCGATCGCCAGAATACTTGCCGAAGATATTAAAAGCGAATTGGATTTTCCACATTGGGACAATTCAGCGATGGATGGTTATGCTTTGCGCTTTGCAGATTTAGAAGATATTCAAGATTTAAGATTGGCGATCGCGACCGATGAAATTCCTGCGGGAGTAGCGATCGCGCAAACATTAGCTAAAGGGCAATGTATACGAATTTTTACGGGTGGAATGTTGCCCGACGGTGCAGATACAGTGATTATGCAAGAAGATACTGAACGCAACGACAATTTTTTACACCTTAAAGTCAAACCCACGCAAGGAGAATATATCCGCCGCAAAGGTGAATTTATTAGGTCAGGCGCAGTCCTTCTCTCCGCAGGAACTAAGCTAGGCGCTACTGAAATAGGCGCTTTAGCTTCTGCAAGATGTCAGCAAGTAAAAGTTTATCGTCAGCCGAAAGTGGCGATTATTTCTACAGGAAATGAACTTGTTAGTTTAGATAGTTCGCACCCCCTCCAGTTAGGACAGATTATTGATTCAAATCTATATGCGCTTTCAGCATTAGTCACTCAGGCAGGAGCGATCGCTATTCCATTCGGAACAGTACGCGATAATAAAGCCGAACTTGAAGCGGTGATGCAAAAAGCGATCGCCTCAGCTGATATTGTCATTTCCACGGGCGGCGTTTCGGTCGGAGATTATGATTATGTTGAGGAATTACTGGAAAAAATGGGAGCCAATATCCATGTGCGATCAGTTGCAATTAAACCAGGTAAGCCTTTGACAGTAGCTTCCGTTACTCCGGCCCTTAAAGTGATGGAAAGTGAGGATAAAGTTCTTTATTTTGGAGTTCCTGGAAATCCAGTTTCAGCAATGATGAGTTTTTGGCGATTTATTCGCGGCGCGATCTCTAAATTAAATGGAGCAAATGAGACGTACTGGTATCCGCAATTTATCCAAGCGATTGTTGCTGAAGATTTACATTCACAGGGTCGGCGCGAAACTTATCTATGGGGACGCTTAACTTATCAAAAAGGGAAGCCAGTTTTTCAGCCTGTGAGTAATTATAGTTCTGGTAATTTAATTAGTGCAATCGGTGCAACCGCGCTAGCGCTAATACGCGTAAATCAAACTTATGTGCCTAGTGGAGATGAAGTGATCGTAATGATCATCTAGAAAATTTAGATGGTCTTCTTTGCAACGGTTCTAATTTTCTAGGTTTTAATTGAAAAAGTAAACAATGTTTCATAGTCTTAAACTAAACTAATTAAGTCTGCGAGAGAAATAGAACAACAGGATTATTTCAACTAATCTATGTGCAATTGATAATTACTGGTATCAACCACATGTCTGCAAATTTCTCATTTTACTATTTATAGGGCATGGCTTCTAGCCGATTGCATCGCTAAGGATGTTTGCCATATGCCATTAGATTCAAGCAATCTAACCAATGAAAATATACTGACTCTAGTAAGAGCATATCGAGTTTCGCCATCCGAAAACTTACAGCAGCAGATTGTCGAAATTTATATGGGATTGATTCGGGAAACGATCGCTTCTCTTCCTATTTCATTAATTAATCAGACAAAAATCAGCGATCGCCGATCTAACGCTCGCTCCGAAACACTTGAACGTCGAGTATCGAATAGAAGAGCAGGAGAACGAAGAGCAATTGATCGGGAATTACTGGAGGTTGGCAAACAAGCGTTGAAAAAAGCCTTAATCCAATTTAATCCTGAGCAAAATCCAAATTTTTCAGAGTTTGCGCGATCGCATATCCAACAGCATCTCGAAATTTTTTTAAAAAGACAACAACTTGACAATCGTAATCAACCTAGTGAATCCGAAGATACCGATATTTCAACTATTGCGACCCGCAAACAAGAAACTCTCGAAATTTTACAAGCCTATCGCGCCAATCCATCAACCAAACTTCGTAATCAACTCGTAAATCTAAATATTGGATTAGTTCGTCGGGAAGCCTATCACTGGACAAATCAATGTCAAGAGAGTTTTGAAGACTTAATGCAGGTCGGCTCAATTGGATTAATCAATGCAATCGAGCGATTTGATGTGACCAAGGGCAATGCTTTTAGCTCCTTTGCAGTGCCATATATTAAAGGGGAAATTCAGCATTATTTACGTGATAAAAGCCCAACCGTAAGGATGCCTCGCGCTTGGCTAACAACTTATAACCAAGGTTGTAAAATCATTCGTACCAAACGTGCCGAGACTGGGCGCGAAGCATCTAGCCAAGAAGTTGCTGATGAGCTAGGCATTACGATCAGTGAGTGGTATGACATCAAACTTGCTTGTCAAAATCGATCGCCCCTTAGTCTTGATACACCAATTGATCAGAGCGAAGATAACTCAACCTCGCTTGGCGATCTAGTTACTGATCAGAAATATCAAAGTTTTCAGCTTGCCCAAGAAGACAATATCCGTTTACAACAAGCTCTCGATTTATTAGAAGATCGCACTCGAGAAGTTGTAGAGTTTGTATTTTTAAAAGAATTTACACATCGTGAAGTTGCCGAAACTCTCGGTATTAGCGCTGTCACAGTTTCGCGACAACTCAAAAAAGGATTAATCGCTCTTAAAAAGATTTTGGCGACACCCATTGAGTAATAAAAAAGCCAAAATCGCGGATTAAGCGGATTAAAGGATTTCACAGATTAAAAATCCGTGTCGTCCTTTAATTCTTATAATCCGCGATTCTGGCTTTGTGTTAAATAGCAGTAGTCGCTTGAACTCTAGCGCGGGCAATCCGCATACTTTGTTCAGCTTGAATCTTGCCTTGCTTATCTTCAGCCTTAATACCAGCTAAAGCTTGCTCAGCTTGTTCGAGTTGTTTACGAGCTTCTTCAGCATTGATTGTGCTGCCTAATTCGCCACTACGGACTAGTACTGTAACTTCGTTTTCTTCCACTTCAGCAAAACCACCTGTAAGAGCGATCGCAGCCCAAGCTTTATCTTTACGAAATCGCAATACGCCAGTCTCCAATGCCGAAATCAGAGGAGCGTGATCAGTCAAAATACCAAGTTGCCCTGTGGCACTAGGCAAAATCACTTCCTCTGCGACTGTATCCAAAATTGTTTGATCTGGAGAAATTACTTTTAAAGTTAGGGTCATGATTTAGTTACCCGCTTTCAATTTCTCAGCCTTAGCGATCGCTTCGTCAATGTTACCAACGAGATAAAAAGCTTGCTCAGGAAGATCATCGAGTTCACCTTTGAGGATGCGATCAAAACCACTGATGCTTTCTTCGAGGGTGACATACTTACCAGGCGAACCTGTAAATACTTCCGCCACAAAAAATGGCTGAGACAAGAAGCGCTCAATTCTACGAGCACGAGCTACAGCCAACTTGTCATCTTCAGAAAGCTCATCTAAGCCCAAAATGGCAATGATATCTTGAAGTTCTTTATAACGCTGAAGAATTGCTTGAACACCACGAGCAACGCGGTAATGTTCTTCACTGACGATACCTGGTTGTAGCATGGTCGAAGAAGAATCAAGCGGATCAACTGCGGGGTAAATACCTTTAGAAGCCAAGCCACGAGATAACACAGTAGTTGCATCAAGGTGAGCAAATGTAGTTGCAGGGGCTGGGTCAGTTAAGTCATCAGCAGGTACATAAACCGCTTGTACAGAAGTAATTGAACCTTCAAGGGTTGACGTAATCCGTTCTTGCAAAGCACCCATGTCTGTCGCAAGAGTTGGCTGATAACCTGCTGCTGAAGGCATCCGACCAAGTAGTGCCGATACTTCGGAACCAGCTTGAGTAAAGCGGAAAATATTGTCGATGAACAACAATACATCTTGCTTAGATACATCGCGGAAATATTCAGCCATGGTCAAAGCTGTTAAGCCAACACGCATACGCGCTCCAGGTGGCTCATTCATTTGACCGTAAACAAGAGCTAAGTACTGAAGTACGCCCGACTCTTTCATTTCGTTGTAAAGGTCATTACCTTCACGAGTACGTTCGCCTACACCACCAAATACGGACACGCCAGAGTGCTTCTTCGCGATGTTATTGATCAACTCTTGGATCAATACGGTTTTGCCTACACCAGCACCACCAAATAGCCCAATTTTGCCACCACGGCGATAAGGAGCGAGAAGGTCAATTACCTTAATGCCAGTTTCAAAAGTGGTAGGTTTGGTTTCTAAATCGGTAAATGCAGGCGATGGACGGTGAATAGGAAATTTTTCTTCAGTAGTAACGGGTCCTAATTCATCAATAGGCTCTCCCAATACATTGAAGATACGACCTAAGGTGTTAGGTCCAACAGGAACGGTAATTGGTGCGCCTGTATCGGTTACATCCATACCTCTAACGATGCCGTCAGTGGTACTCATCGCTACAGCACGAATTTGGTTGTCACCAAGTAATTGCTGAACTTCGCAGGTGACATTAATGTCTTGTCCTGCGGAGTTGCGACCAGTTATGATAACGGCGTTATAAATTTCGGGGACTTTGCCACTGGGGAATTCGGCATCGACAACAGGACCGATGATCTTGGTGATGCGCCCTACTGATACTTTCTCTGCGGTTGTTACCATGCTTGCAGCTTACTCCAGCCTCTTAAGTCAAAATCTAAAAAATATGCAAAAAAATACAATTGGTTAAACTAAAAAAAGCTTAACTTTTTGCAATCAAATACAAAGCTAACTGCCTCTCAAAATATCATTTAATGGGCATCGAATGATCGCTAGTTTTCAAAAAACAAAGAGTATAAGCGGCGTGAAATAGTGCCTACGCTCTTTATTTTTAATATTTTGCAAAAGAACGACTGGGGGGAGCAGTAAATTGGGGAGGGCGATCGCTACTTGTACTATTTAAGTTTTGAGAAATTGGACGCAGTGGCGATCGCACTAATGCTTCAGGATTAAAGCGATAGCCTATATTTCGGACAGTTTGAATCAAGTTTGGCTGTTGCGGATCGACTTCTAATTTTTTTCGTAGGGATAAAACATGAGTGTCAACTGTACGCGGATTATTAATCTCATCTGGCCAAGCCCGTTGCAAAAGTTCAGCACGGCTTAGCGCCAACCCCTCAGACTGCGCGAGAACATACAGCAAGCTAAACTCTTGGGGAGTTAAATCGATCGCACTACCCTTGAGTCTTACTTGGCGTTGGACGAGATCAATTTTTAACACCCCATAGTCTAAGCAAGCTGGTGGCGCTGATGTGCGTAACCTACGAGTTAACGCCTCGACCCTAGCCAGAAATTCCTGCATCCCAAATGGTTTAGACAAGTAATCATCCGCACCTGCTTTTAGCCCTTCGACAATGTCAGACTCGTTTGTACGCGATGAGATTAGGAATATTAAAGAACTTCTTTGCTTGTAAAACCAACGACATAGCTCCACCCCATCTCCATCAGGAAGATCGGTGCTTAAGATCACTAAGCTGGGTTGCTGCTTTTGAAATACTACCTTTGCTTGCTGACAACTTACAGCCTGAAACACCGAATAGCCGATCTGCTGTAAATGCCAACCCAAGAGTGAGGCAAGATTAGGATTACCTTCTACAATCTCTATACTGATCGGGATCAAAGCTACGCTCCTGCCGAGTAATGCCTATAGCTCTCGGATTATGAGATTGAATGATAACTTAGTGTCAGCCTGTATTTTGTAGCTGTAATTACTCTCTAGATGGCAGCACAAAGCATTGCCTTATATTTTGCCGTGCATCTCAATATTGAAATAGCAAAAAAAATAAATCAAATGACTTACCGCAATCCTGTTCCTACAGTCGATATCATTATTGCCCTGCGCGATCGCCCCAATCAACCAATTGTGTTAATTGAGCGACTTAATCCTCCTCACGGCTGGGCGATCGTCGGTGGATTTGTTGATTATGGCGAACGATTGGAAGATGCGGCAAGGCGTGAGGCTGAGGAGGAGACAGGGTTGAAGGTGGAACTAATTGATTTGCTAGGCATGTATTCTGATCCTAGTCGTGACGATCGCTTGCACACGATTAGTGCGGTATATATTGCCGAAGCGGTGGGTGAGCCAAAAGCCGATGATGATGCCAAGTCTGTCGGAGTTTTTGCGGCATGGGAAACACCACCTCAACTATGTTTCGATCATGCTCAAATCTTGCGAGATTATTGGCGCTATCGCACCTATGGACTTCGCCCCAAGATATACAGCAATTAATTGTTGATTAAACCCGCCGCAAGTAGGGTCACAGGGCGAAGCCCCGCAATTAGTTTTATATGTTTATTTGGGGCGAGTTTGAAAGCAAATTGCTGTAACGAAAAAGCATCGCTGAGAGATCCCTTTTCTCGATAATCCAAGAAAGTTTGATTTAGGTGTTGACAAACTCTCCGCTAACTATGTATCTTAATAAAGGTCAATAACACGCCCCCATCGTCTAGAGGCCTAGGACACCTCCCTTTCACGGAGGCGACGGGGATTCGAATTCCCCTGGGGGTATTATTAACTAACAAAAAAGCACTTGCGACGCAAGTGCTTTTTTTATTGCCTTTTTCTTTTAGAACTTCATAGCAATTTTTCTAAACCGTAAATAAGTGACTTGAGCGCAAGCACTTTACGCACACAAAGCAAAACACCCGCCATGTAGCAAGTGCGATCGCTGGCATTATGTTCAATCTTTAAAGTTTCACCGTGCGCTCCAAAAATTATTTCTTGACGTGCAACTAGCCCAGGGACGCGCACACTATGAATGCGAATATTTTCGCCATACACAGCCCCTCTTGCACCTACTAAATGTTCTTTTTCATCAATACTAGGCGCATTAAATGTTTGTCCTAATTCTGATAACATCTGCGCGGTTTTAATCGCTGTGCCACTAGGGGCATCAGCTTTTTGATTATGGTGCAGTTCAATAATTTCAACGTGCTGAAAATATTTAGCAGCCGCGATCGCGGCTTGTTGCATCAAAACTACACCGACAGAGAAATTTGGGGCAATGATGCAGCCCATACTTGCCTTGTCAGCAAAAATCGTAAGCTCCGCAATTTGCCGATCGCTTAAGCCTGTTGTGCCAACTACAGGACGCACACCATAGGCGATCGATGAACGAATATTGTCATAAATAATGCTGGGGTGGGTGACATCGATCATCACGGGCAGTTGTGATTCTTGGGCGGCTTGGGCAAGGACGACTTCGAGATTGTTGGTTACAGGTATTTCTAATTCACCAATACCAATCACTTCCCCAATGTCTTCGCCAATATGCTGCCGACCGATCGCACCAACTAGGTTCATGTCTGGTGATTGAGCAATCGCTTTAATGATTTCACGACCCATTTTGCCTGTCGCACCAGAGACAACGATCGGGATTTGTGTCTTATTGGTCATGACTTAAACCTAAAAACATTATTTTACGAGCTTAAAAGCTAAATAAACTCAAATTTTGTTGAAAGAAAACTGAAGCGTTAGGAATAAAGCGATCGCTATATTCTTAGGAAGTAAAATGTTCTTATAGCTCACACATTATTTTCTGAGTTTTATTGAAAATTAATTGCCTAAGAAGAGTTGAAGGTTGTATTATTATTAGCTGGACTAAAAAATAGGAGACTAGTATCATGAGTCGTGTATGCCAGCTAACAGGCAAAAAAGCCAATAACTCTGTATCGATTTCGTTCTCACACAAGCGTCACAAGCACTTACAGCACGTTAACTTACAAGACAAAAGAATTTGGTGGGAAGAAGGAAAAAGATTTGTAAAATTACAAATTTCCACCAAAGCAATCAAGACTTTGCAAAAGAAAGGACTTAGTACATTTGCTAGAGAAGCAGGGCTTGACCTTCGCAAGTTTTAATAATCTAAGGGGGCGCAGAGCGCCCTTTTTTTTAACTATATAAATATTGGCATGAATATTGGCATAGTTGGCTTGGGCTTAATTGGGGGTTCGCTAGGTTTAGACATCCTCGCGCTAGAGCAAGATAATTATGTGTGGGGACTCAGCCGCAATCCTGAAACCTGCAAACAAGCTATCAAGATTAAAGCTGTAAATATAGCGAGTACAGATGTTGTCGAAATCCCTGATCGCGATCGCACGGATATCATCGTAATTTGTACGCCGATCGCCGCCATTTTGCCCACGATTGCCGCCCTTGTTCCCCAGCTTCCATCAAATGTGATTTTTACGGATGTTGGTTCAGTTAAAGCGGCGATCGTAGAACCCGCATCAAAGATTTGTGAGCGATTTGTCGGTAGTCACCCCATGGCTGGCACTGCATTTCAAGGTATTTTAGCTGCTGAACGGAATCTATTTAAAAATCGACCCTGTGTAATTACGCCTAGCACCGATATTGAGGCAGTTGAAAAAGTGCGATCGCTCTGGCAATCAGTGGGAATGAATATATATGAATGCAGTCCTGAAGAACACGATCGCGCTGTAGCATCAATCAGTCATTTGCCCGTGATGGTTAGCGCCAGTTTGATCAATGCTTGTCAGCAAGAAGAAGATAAGAGTGCTCTCAAATTAGCGCAAAATTTAGCTAGTTCTGGATTTCGCGATACCAGTCGCGTCGGCGGTGGCAATCCTGAACTCGGTCGGCTGATGGCGGAATATAATCAATCAGCATTATTGCGATCGCTCTATACCTATCAGCAATCTTTGCAAGAAGCAATCAATTTAATTGAGAACAAACAATGGCAAGAACTAGAAGTTTTACTAGCTAGTACCCAAAGCGATCGACCACTTTATCTAGAATAAAATTTTATTGTTCAGCAATGTTATCTATCTTCTCGCGGATTGATAGTTGGACTAGAGAGCGAATTAGCGAAAGTCCAGAGAAACTTGCACAGACGAAGGCAGCGATCGCCCATCCTCCATAAACGCCTGCTGTTCCGACTAATAGCACGGCTCCTGCTAATACCAAGAATCCTGTAAAACAAGCATAGATAAGAGCTTTGACGGCGATGTTAATCCGTTTTAGTGTGCGATCGCTTTCTGATGACTTGACTTGAATCATTAATTCACCGCGTTCGATCCGTTCTTGCAAACGTTCCAGTAAAACTTCCATACGACTGGGCTTATTGAGTTGATAAACCAGAAAATCCTTTGCTTGTTGAGCCAAAGCTCCTAATGTATTGCCGCGTCCTTTGGTTAACACAACACTTTTGACAAAAGGCTGAGCCGCAGTGGTAAAGTTATATTCTGGATCGAGAATTCTCGCAATCCCATCAAGGGTGGTTAGAGATTTGAGAAGATAAGTCATTTGTGGGGGCAAACGGAATGGTTGCTTCTCAAATATTGCAACAACTTCTCCTTTGATTTGTTCAAATTCATAAATATTAACAGGTCTTTCGGTAAAGCGATCTAGGACAAATTTTAACATCCGTTTAATCGGACTCATATCCGCGACTGGTTCGATAAAACCCATATCCATCAGAGCATCGACGACTTCGTTAGTATCTTTTCGCAACACAGCAAAGAAGGTTTTTACCATTTGATCCTTTGCCATTGTTTTTACTTCTGCCATCATGCCGTAATCGTAGAAAATCAGACTTCCATTTGGGCTAACTGCTAAATTGCCAGGATGAGGATCGGCATGAAAGAAGCCATCTTGCAAGAACTGTTTGAGATAACAACAAATTCCCAATTGATTAATCTCTTTCGGATTCAATCCACAGGCTTCTAGAGCTTGGCGATCATCGATTTTGATGCCAGGCACATATTCTAAGGTCAAAACCATGGAGGTGGAATATTCCCAATAGACTTTGGGTACGATTATGCGCGGATAACCTGTAAAATTCTTGCGAAAGCGATCGGCATTGCTTGCCTCGATCGCATAGTCAATTTCTTGATAGAGAATCGTGAAAAATTCCTTATAAATTCCTTCCAAATTATATTTGCGCGTCCAAGCAAAATAGTTCCGAAATACTTTGACAAGTTTGCCAACTGCAAGTAAATCCAGATCAAAAAGTCTTTTTAAGCCTGGACGTTGAACTTTGACTATTACCTCTTCACCTGAGTAGAGGGTGGCGCGATGGACTTGTCCAAGGCTAGCAGCAGCAAGAGGAACTTCGTCAAAGTCGCGATAGATATTATAGATTGATTTTCCAAGTTCAAGTTCGATGATTTCTCTAGCTTCTTTAACGCTAAAAGCAGGCACTTTATCTTGAAGCTGGGCGAGTGAACTAATATATTCAGGCGGTAAAAGATCAATGCGAGTCGATAGAGATTGACCGATTTTGATAAAAGTTGGCCCCAGTTCGAGCATATTGCGGACTAACCAATCTGCTCTTTTGTGGCGTGTAGGCGAGGTATTGTTTTGCCAAAATTTATCCCACCACATAAGAAACAAGAATGTAAATGCAACTGAAAATACTTCGCGTTGACGAGCAAGTGAAGAGCTTTTGTTCTTTTGCCAACGTAGCTGTTTGGGTGGTAATTGAGCGATCGCAGACATATTTTGCTAATAGTGAAAATGCTAACTAGCAGTGCTGTGCTTATCTTACCCAATTCCAGACGAAATGTAGAGAGGATTGTTTGATACGCTTTTACTTTTAAGCATAGTGGGGCACAAGCTGACTAGGGCGACTAATTTGAGTACTTTATTTTGATAAAAGTCTCATGTTGAGGGACTTTTGTGACAAAATTTATAAGCACAATGTCAAAAAAGTTTTCGTTTAGATAGCCATGCTCAAAGCTGGGATTGTCGGACTACCCAATGTGGGAAAGTCTACGTTATTTAATGCTCTAGTTGCCAACGCCAAGGCGGAAGCAGCCAACTTTCCCTTTTGTACAATCGAACCCAACGTTGGCTCGGTATCCGTGCCTGACGATCGCCTAACTACCCTCGCCGAAATTGGTAAGTCCGCGCAAACCGTACCCACTCGAGTCGAATTTGTCGATATTGCAGGATTGGTTAGAGGCGCAAGCAAGGGGGAAGGGCTAGGAAATCAGTTTTTAGGCAATATTCGCGTATGCGATGCGATCGTTCATGTTGTGAGATGTTTCGAGAATGACGACATCATCCATGTTGAAAACTCAATCGACCCTGTTCGTGATATTGAAATTATTACCCTCGAATTGGCTCTATCAGACTTAGCTCAAGTTGACCGTCGTATTGATCGCGCCCGCAAAGCTGCCCGCAGTAATGATGCTGAAGCTAAAGTCGAGGTAGCTGCATTAGAAAAGGTGCGTGAAGTCCTCGATGCTGGCAAACCCGCCCGCTTAGCCAATCTTACTGAAGAAGAAAAAGAAGCGATCGCTGTATTGCAGTTGCTCACCCTCAAGCCGACGATTTATGCAGCGAATGTGTCTGAGGATGATCTGGCGACAGGTAATGCTTTTGTCGAAAAAGTGAAGGCGATCGCCACAGCCGAAAATGCAGAGGTAACGATTGTCTCGGCACAAGTTGAAGCAGAACTAATTGAACTTCCTGACGATGAGCGTCAAGACTTTCTAGAGTCTTTAGGGGTCAAAGAAGGCGGTTTAAAATCTTTAATTCGGGCAACCTATCACCTGTTGGGACTACGCACATATTTCACAGTTGGTCCCAAAGAGGCTCGCGCATGGACAATTAATGCTGGTATGAAAGCACCTCAAGCCGCAGGAGTAATCCACTCTGATTTTGAAAAAGCTTTCATTCGTGCGGAAACTGTTGCATTCAAAGACCTTATCGAGTGTGGCTCAATGAGTGCTGCTCGTGCCAAGGGATTGTTACGCAGTGAAGGCAAAGAATATATCGTTCAAGAAGGTGATGTAATTTTGTTCCTGACCAGTGCATAAGCTTATGACAACAAAAAGACCTAGCCAATGGCTAGGTCTTTTTGCTTCGGAATACTTAGGATCTTTAGGTCACAGTCAACTACTGGAAGGATCTCGGGCTTACTAGTAAATTAAACTAGCGAACTAGAGATAATGAACTAAATGCCTTACAGAACTGCCCCAGCGCATAGCTCGGAAACCTTAAGACCCACACGTTTACCGCTAGTACTATCTGATTGCATGGGCATCACCTCCTGTTATCTAAATGTTTATTAAGTGTGTTTCGATGTCGAACATCGAAGGTTTATTCAACCTAGTAACCATTATAGTCGAGAAATTAAAGTTTGACAACATCAAGTTCCAGAAAAATGAGGCATTGATTAAGTCAATGATTTAAATGGTCTTCTTTATAAGAGTAGTCGCAACAAAGCACAAAAAACTCATGCCTTAATTTAGTGAGTTTCTGGGAGTATTTTGAGCAAAGTGTGTTTAAATCATTTAGATACTAATGATAATTAATATCATTAAGCGCAAATAATATATCTAAGTGAGGAATTACACTGTGTCTAAGATTTGGTCTAAAAAAGTACAAATAGCCCTAAGTAGTGCGATCGCTATTTCTGCGATCGGGATGATACCCCATGTTGAAGTATCGGCTCAATTAATACCGCCTACTAAAATACCGCCTATTAGAGATGTGATTGGGCAGAATGTCACATCTGTCTCACAACTCAGCGATGTGCGTCCCACCGATTGGGCTTTTACAGCCTTGCAGTCTCTAGTTGAACACTATGGATGTATTGCAGGATATCCAGATCGTACCTTTCGCGGCAAGCAATCCACCAGTCGTTATGAATTCGCCGCAGGTTTAAATGCTTGTCTCGACAAAATTAATGAGATTATTTCCGCAGGCTTAGCGGATAAAGTTGGCAAAGAAGATCTAGCTACATTGCAAAAATTGCAAGCAGAATTTGCAGCAGAGCTTGTCACCTTGCGTGGTCGAGTCGATGCGCTTGATAGCAAAACTGCCAAACTTGAAGCACAACAATTTTCTACTACCACCAAACTTGAAGGTCAAGTTATCACGGCTGTTTCGGCAAGTGGTTCGGGAAGTGATTTTCTCTTGACACCAAATGGAACTCTAACAACAAATTCTGGCAAAGCAAATCCGACAGTGATTAGCCGTGTCCGTCTCAACTTCAATACCAGTTTTACAGGCGAGGATTTACTACTAACTCGTTTAGAAGTTGGCAATGGTGGAACTAACCTCAACAACTCTCTTGATAATGCTGGTGATGTGTTTTTAGGTTTTACTGGATTTAACAATAGTTCTAAGTTTGACTATAGCGGTGTAGGCACGACTGTAACACTTAACCGATTACGTTATGATTTCCCAATTGGGAAAAATATTCAAGCTTCGATTGGAGCAGTAATGTCTCTTAATGATCATATCGACCAAAATAGTTTTGCTAATGATGAGTCAGTCGATTTTGCAGGTGGTTTGTTTATTAACAATCCACTGATTTTGCCCGTAAATGATGGTGCTGGTGGCGCTATCTCTTGGAATATTGCCAATGCTTTCACCTTGAGAGCAGGTTATGTAGCAGCAAATGCGGCTAGTCCAATTGCTAACGCGGGTGCTCCCAATGGAACTACTAACCAAGGATTATCTGGAGATCCTTATCAAGGTACTGTAGAGCTAGAATTTGCGCCGAAAAATAGTGATCAAGAAAAACCTTTTGCTGTGCGTTTGCAATATACTCGCGCTGCAATAAATAATCTCGACTACAACACTGGTGGGGTAAATCTTGAGTGGGCTTTCAATAGAGCGATCGCTGTTTTTGGTCGCTATGGATTTGGCAATATCAGCAATCGTGGTACAGCGATCGCATTAGCGCTTCCAACCTATACAACCTCGGCAGATAGCTCGATTAATCCTCAAACATGGTCAGCAGGGCTAGCATTTCCTGATTTATTTAAAGAAGGAGCGATGGCAGCGATCGCGATTGGGCAGCCTTTTATCGAAAGCAAAGTCGGTAATGCAACTCAAACTAATGTGGAGTTGTTCTATCGCTTTCCACTCTTTAGCAATATCAGCATCACTCCTGATTTGCAGTTTATTTTTAATCCCAATAACAACAGTGGCAATAGCACAATTACCGTTGGCACATTGAGAACTGTGTTTAGCTTTTAATAATTTTTTTTAATGAATAAAGTAGGTTGCAACTTGTACAACCTACTTTTACTGCTAAGTGAGAGTCGTTAACTCTGCAATTGGCGCGATCGCCTTTAATTTTAGCTTAGGATGATCTGCTTCTACTTGGTTCAAGTTCCATTGATTCTTAAATAGAAGAACAGGACGATTCAAGATGTCTTTGACCACCATTGTATTAAAAAGCCGACCAACCGCTTCGAGAGCATCCCAGCCATCTTCAACCCATCGCGCTACAGAGTAAGGCATTGATTCGAGAATAGTCTCGACACTATATTCACTTTGGAGGCGGTACTGAGCGACTTCAAATTGCAACTGTCCAACTGCGGCAAGAATCGGATCGCGTTTAGACTCGTCAACCGAATACATAATTTGAATTGCGCCTTCCTCTTGCAGATCCGATATGCCTTTACGGAATTGTTTAAACTTGGAAGGATTTGGATTGCGTAAAGTACAGAATAGCTCTGGCGAGAAGCTAGGAATCCCTGCATATTGACGTTTTTTACCAAAATAAATCGTGTCACCGATCGCAAACATTCCAGGGTTATTCAAGCCGATCACATCGCCCGCGTAGGCAACATCAAGGGCTTCACGATCTTGTCCAAATAGTTTTTGAGCATGGGATAGACGAATGACCTTACCACTGCGTACGTGCGTAACGCTCATGTCTTTTTCAAACTTGCCAGAACAGACCCGCACAAAGGCAATGCGATCGCGATGGCGGGGGTCCATATTTGCTTGCAGTTTAAATACAAAAGCTGAGAAGTCTTCATCAGTTGGCGAGACCTCACCGCTTGAGCTATCGTGAACTGTAGGAGTCAATCCACATTCTAAGAAAGACTTTAAAAATAGCTCAACCCCAAAGTTAGTCATCGCACTGCCAAAGAAAATCGGCGTAAGTTTACCGCGATGCAAATCTTGAGTGTTCCATTCTGCACCTAGCGATTCAATAACTTCCAAATCTTCTAAAAGTTGATCATAGAGGTCTTTGCCAATAAATTTAATTGCCTGTGGATCGTCAAAGGGATAGATATTAACTTCAGCTTCACGCTGCCCATGAGAACTACGCTTAAACAGATGTACAGTCTTGCTAGCGCGATCGTATACACCTTTAAACTGGTCGCCCGTACCGATCGCCCAATTCATCACATAGGGAATGATTCCTAATTCTTTCTCAATTTCATCAAGTAAATCAAGTGGCTCTCGAGTTGGACGATCCATCTTGTTAATGAAAGTAAAAATTGGCAGCGATCGCATCCGACAAACTTCAAATAATTTGCGCGTTTGTGGCTCTAATCCCTTTGCGCCATCAACTAACATCACCGCATTATCAGCGGCGGCAAGAGTTCGATAGGTATCTTCACTAAAATCTTTGTGCCCTGGAGTATCGAGCAGATTAATGCAATAGCCCATATAGTCAAATTGCAGCACGGTCGAAGTAATCGAAATACCGCGTTGTTTTTCCAATTCCATCCAATCTGATGTGGCATGACGCTGAGCAGCTCTAGCTTTTACTGCCCCCGCAAGGTGGATCGCACCTCCGTAGAGCAATAACTTTTCCGTTAGGGTTGTTTTCCCCGCGTCGGGGTGCGAAATAATTGCAAAGGTGCGTCGCCGTTCGACTTCGCGCTCTAACTCTTGCCACATTTGACTCATGGAAACTCTAAGCAACTCTTTAAGTTTGATTGATACTGGATCTATTATGCTTGTTTTTTAGCCTAAACATAAATCAAGCCATGCACGAAACATTTCAATTAACTGGTGAATATATAACTCTGTGTAATTTATTAAAAGTTTGTGGTGTAACTGATACTGGAGGTGGAGCTAAACTCATGGTCGCACAGGGAGATGTGGAGGTAGATGGTTTGATGGAGTTACGCAAAGCCTGCAAAATTCGCGCAGGTCAAAGAGTAACTGGCAACGGTTTTACGATTAATGTGGTCTCAAATAATGTGATCTCCAACATAGTCACATAAATCCTCAAAAGCTGAGTATATCTATTGCTCTCTACTCAGCTTTACAGCATAAATTCAGCAATTGTGCGAATTGACCACATGATCTCGCTCAGCCTAGAATAACCAAACATCAACAGGTTCAAGAGAAATAATAATTTAATTTAATTTACTTAGGACTCATAAAAAAGAACGCAATGTAGGGGCAATTCATGAATTGTTCTTACATTTAAGACAGGGCTTTCGAGTCATTTTTGCGTAAGTCCTATATTTGTTATAAACCGCTATTTTTGGCGAAATCTATTAGGCATCATGTTTAAAATCTCGTATATAGCCAAGTCGTTTAAAAATATACCGTTGACGGTTATTTTAGTAGTACCTTTTGTAGTTCAAATTTGTATAACAGTTGGGTTAGTAGGAGTATTTTCTTTTCGCAATAGCCAACAAGCTGTAGGGGAATTAGCGTCACGTCTAAGTAGCGAAGTCAGCGATCGCATAAGTACTAAATTTGATAATTATTTACGAACGCCTCGCCAGATTAATCAAACTAATGTGAATGCGGTGAAATTAGGAATGCTGAATTTAAAGAATTTTCAGCAAACAGGTCAACTTTTTTGGTCGCAAATGCATTTATACGAAGTTGGTTATATTAATTTTGCTTTTGATAATCAAGAATTTATCGGTGTTGAGCGGAAAGATAATGGACAAATATTAATTAATGAAACAACTTTAGCGAGAGGTGTTACTAAAACAGCGGTCTTTTCGACTAATAGTGAAGGGAATCGCAAAAAATTGGAAGAAGTTATTGAAACTTCTAAAGATGTACGACAAGAAAGATGGTATGCCGACGCAGTGAAAGCGGG
>JAYVVP010000362.1:0-8075 GCA_043786935.1 Pseudanabaena sp.
ATTACACTGGTATTTTTAACCAAAGTTTATCTTTTACCACTAACTTCATACGGCATATATTGCAATGCTTTTTCTTACTCATTACGCGGAACCATTGCCACTGTTTTCAATTGTCCTTTATCTGTAACATTCCCTGACCCAGATCACTCTTATGGTGAAGAACGTTACGTTATCATTGGATTATCCAGTGCTAGTCGTATCCTAATAGTCCCACACACAGATCGAGCAGATTGAGTTCGGATTATCAGCGCACGAGGGGCAACCCAAAATGAGCAAAGGTTTTATGAAGATGGAGAGTAATCAAGAGTTAGAAGAGGAATTGCGCCCTGAGTATAATTTTAGTAAGATGAACAGTGGCGTTAGAGGAAAATATGTTGAACGTTACAGGACAGAAACGAATATAGTTTTACTCGATCCTGACGTTGCTCAAGCATTTCCAACAAGTGACGCGGTTAATGAAGCACTTCGCTTACTCATGCAAATTGCTCAAAGGCAGAAAGTCTAACAATGCATTGGAGCCTACCTCTCAAAAGCGATCTTTAAAAGCCATTGGTTAGGCGATCGCGTATTTGCTAACCACAAAGTAAAATCGCTAGCGATCGCTGATTTGGAGAGAAATAGGCGATCGCTAGAATAAACCCTAACAGAATATGTCAAAATCCTGATACTGAAACGCAGCGCAGAAAAAGTCTTGGAACCGAACATTACAAAAACATATAGTTATTGCTTAGCGTAGCTAATGCGGTTCAACTCAAGCGTTAGCTTATAACGGGTGACTTGGTCGTATGCCATTACATTGAATATGCATGATAATAAGGCACATGAGATCAACCGAACTTTTGCTCGTTGTCATTCAAGTAGCCGATATAGTATATGTAGCGCTAAGCACTGAGCGTACTAAACTGTAGAACAATAGCAACGCAATTTAAATTTCACGATTTGTAATTAAAAAATATCTATGGGAAAACCGACAGGATTTATTGAGTACCTCCGCGAAGCACCGTCTGAAATACCACCAAGCGATCGCATCAAAAATTGGGATGAATTTCATTTGCACATGCCCGATGAGAACCTGCGGACACAGGGGGCAAGATGTATGGACTGCGGTACACCATTTTGTCATACAGGTAATCTGATCAGTGGCATGGCAAGCGGTTGTCCAGTCAATAACCTGATCCCAGAATGGAACGACTTGGTTTATCGCGGATTATGGCGTGAGGCCCTTGATCGCCTGCACAAAACTAACAATTTTCCAGAATTTACAGGGCGTGTTTGTCCTGCTCCTTGTGAAGGTTCTTGTGTATTAGGGATTAATAATCCTGCTGTAACAATCAAGAATATTGAATACTCGATCATTGACAAAGGTTGGGAAGAGGGCTGGATCGTTCCCGAACCTCCTGCTAAGCGCACAGGCAAAAAAGTTGCTGTAATTGGCTCAGGGCCAGCAGGACTTAGCGCGGCGGCTCAGCTTAATAAAGCAGGGCACTGGGTGACTGTTTACGAACGTAGCGATCGCGCAGGTGGATTGCTAATGTATGGCATTCCTAACATGAAGTTGGAAAAGGAAAAAGTCGTATTGCGCCGTTTGAATATCCTTGAGCAAGAGGGTGTGAAATTTGTCTGCAATACCGAAATTGGTAAAGACTTGCCTGCGGAAAATCTGCTTAAAGAATTTGATGCTGTAGTTCTCTGTACTGGTGCAACTAAACCTCGTGATCTGAGCATCGAAGGGCGGGAACTAAAAGGGATTCATTTTGCAATGGAATTTCTAACCGCAAATACTAAAGCAGTTCTTAACGGACACCCAGAAGATGACTTCATTTCCGCGCAAGGTAAAGATATCGTCATCATCGGCGGCGGCGATACTGGGACTGACTGCGTTGGCACATCAATCCGTCATGGTTGTAATAGTGTCGTCCAGTTAGAAATCATGCCTAAACCACCATTAACCCGTGCTAAAGATAATCCTTGGCCAGAATGGCCAAAAGTCTACAAAATGGACTACGGACAAGAAGAAGCTAGTGCAAAGTTTGGTGACGATCCGAGAGCTTATATCACTACAGCAACTAAGATCGAAGGAGACGAAAATGGACAGGTAAAAGCTGTTCATACAGTACAAGTGCAATGGGAAAGAAATGAAAAAGGTCAGTTCATTCCTAAACAAGTAGCTGGTACTGAAAGGGTTATTCCTGCTCAGGTTGTACTGTTGGCGATGGGTTTTCTTGGTCCTGAGCAACCTCTGCTCGATTCGCTAAATGTAGAACGCGATCCTCGCAGCAATGTTAAAGCGAATCATGGTCAATTTACTACCAGTCTTCCTAGTGTGTTTGCCGCAGGAGATTGCCGCCGTGGTCAAAGCCTAATTGTCTGGGCGATCAATGAAGGTCGTGGTGCAGGGCGTGAATGCGATCGCTACCTGATGGGCGACACCGATTTACCTTAAAACCAATTAAAACCAAATAATTTCAAAAACTTTGCAAAGCAGAGCTTTTGAAATTATTTGGTTAAAGCCATCTCTTTAACTTAAAACATACAACAGAAATAAATTATGGAAAGCAATGATTCGGTTTCTCCGCAGACGGTTTATGAAAACCTAAACCAACTCGATCAAGTAGACCTTACTACTAGCGCTGAATATCGGGAAATGGCACAAGATGTCCTTGCTGATTCAGATGTTAACTGCGATGTGCGTGAAGCGATCGCTGATCGTCTCAATCAAGCTAATCAGCAACTCACCACCCTTACAGTTAGCAAAACTGATAGTTATTAAAGAAGATAAAACAGAGAAAGAGTGCTTAGTGCTCTTTCTCTGTTTGGTTTAGGTATAGCGCTAGGCTGCTGTGCCCATGCGACGCAACCAGCGGAAATGTGATATGCATCCTGCCCAAAAAGATTCGTGTTGGTTATATTTCACGCCAAATTCTTGGCAAGTCTGCTCAACTACTTTTGAAATTTCTGGATAATTAATATGGCAGATATTTGGGAATAGATGATGCTCAACTTGGAAATTTAGCCCGCCGACAAACCACGTCATCAGGGGATTGTAACGAGAAAAGTTTACGGTGGTTTCGATCTGATGGATTGCCCAATCGTTCTCAATCATGCCAATTTCCGCAACTGAAATTGGAACTGGAAAATCTGCCTCTTCAACTACATGTGCTAATTGAAATACGACACTAAGCAATATTCCTAGGGTTACAGCGACTAATCCGTAACTAGCTAAAACTAGCCAAACTGAATGAAATTGTAAAGGAATTACAAAAGCAAGCGTGAAAAAAACTAGCTTGCCACCTAAAAGTATCGCCAGATTAGCTCCTTTAGGACGTGGGTAGACGCGATCGCCAATTTTACCAGTGATCAAGCTATTAAAGTCATCATAAAAATGCCATTTAATTGCTAGAAATCCATATAACAACCAAAGATAATAATGTTGATAGCGATGAAATGGAAGTCGGGGATGAGAAGGTGCAAGCCGTCCAAAAATCCCTACTTCTAGATCAGTGTCATGGTCAACAATATTTACATAAGTATGATGGAATACATCATGCTTCCAATGCCAAATATAAGAACTTGCGCCGATTAAATCCAAGCTCACGCCCATGAACTTATTTATCCAGAGAGAATCAGAATAAGCATGATGTGCGCCATCGTGTTGAATACTAAAACCGATGCCTGCCATTACGCCGCCAAGAGCAAAACCTAAGGGAATTACTTGCCACCACGTCTGAGCAAGAAAAACTAATCCAAAATATAATCCAAAAAAACTAAACAACAAGATCGCTGCTTTTGTATACATGGGAGGGCAATCGCGTTCTTTGAGATTTGTACTTTGAAAAAGTTGATCAACTCGCTGTCTTAGTTCTGCCTGAAATCCACTATTCTTCCCAAATTTTAATTTTTTCGCTGGTTCTTTTTCCAGAACCATAAACTGAAGGGATTTACTTTGTTCTTGCATCTTTTACCATTTTTAATAACATTGCATTTATAATTTTTACTTATAGAAATTTCTTTAAGCGTAATTTCACTTTAAAAAATTTAAACTTAAATTTAGGCGATATTAGCCAAAAAGTAGGTTTTTGTTTGGTTTTAAGTCCTCTAATAGCGATCACACTATAACTTTGATGTTACATGATTCACTCAAAGATTCCGCAGTGATATGTAAAAAAATAAAATTTATTTCGCTTTAATCAAAGCAAAAAGCTCTACATCTAACAAATTTTGCGTATAATTTTGTGATAAACGTACATTATTCACTTAAAAGTTAAGCACAGATCGATTCGGAGTAAATCATATGCCACGCGGAGGAAAACGAGAAGGTGCTGGTCGCCCACAAGGCACTGGAAAATATGGTGAAGCCACAAAAGCTGTACGACTGCCAATCAGAATTGCTGACGAGATCTTAGCAGCTTTGGCAGGAAAGCATGAAGAAATAGAATTAGGAATAACCGTCGAATCTATATTCAAGACTGAGAGAAAAACTAAATTTCGCTTACCTCTTTATCTCAACCCTATTGCCGCAGGTATACCTGCGTTCACTGAAGACTATGTTGACGATAACATCGATTTGAATCATCATCTTGTTAAACATCCTGATGCGACTTTTCTTGTGCGTGTTACGGGGGAGTCAATGAAAGATGCGGGAATTCATTCTAGTGATATGTTGATTGTTGATCGCTCCATTGAAGTTACTAATGGTCAAGTTGTGATTGCGGTAGTAAATGGAGAACTAACCGTCAAACGTATTCGCAGAGAACGAAATAAGGTGTGGTTAATGCCTGAGAATAAATCATTCAAACCGATTGAAATAGACGAGAATACTGATTTACATATTTGGGGAGTAGTTACGAATGTAATTCATGCACTTTAGAAAGACCGCTTGAGCTTCACAACCCTACAGCAATTTGCTTTCAAACCTACTACAAACAACAATATAAAACCCATTGCGGCGCTTCGCCCTGCGACCCTTGGCTTAGTGGGTTTGATCAACAACTGCTGTAAATCAGATTTTGGATTAAAATAAGCTCATTTACTAAATGAACTATGCGCTACCGTCGTTTTGGCAAAACTGAGATGCTCCTATCTGTATTTTCGTTAGGAGCGATGCGCTATTTAGAATCAGCGGAGAATGCTCACAAAACGATTTTGCGGGCTTTAGAAGTTGGTATCAATCACATTGAGACGGCTCAAGGCTATGGCAAGAGCGAAGAATTTATCGGTAAAGCGATGCGGAATGGATTGAGCAAACAACGCGATCGCTTTTATCTGACTACCAAAATATCACCAACTAAAGATGCAGATTCGATGCGTCGTCAGATTGAGCAGTCTCTCAAAAAGCTGAATGTAGACTATATTGATAACTTCGATATTCATGGCATTAATTTAAGAGAACATCTCGATTTAGTAAAAAATCCGAATGGCTGTATGAAAGCCGTTACAGAGGCTATTGATCAAAAAATTATTCGCCATGTCGGTTTTTCCACCCATGCGCCGCTTGATGTAATTCTGGACATAATTCGTACTGATTTATTTGAGTCGATAAACTTACATTATTATTACTTCAATCAACGCAATGCACCTGCTGTCCAACTTGCCCACGAAAAAGACATGGGTGTATTTATCATCTCGCCATCCGATAAGGGCGGACTGCTTTACAACCCTCCTGAAGAATTAGAAAGCGTTTGCTATCCATTTACAGCTTTGTATATGTGCGTTCGCTTTTTGCTGAGCGATCCTCGTGTGCATACTCTCAGTTTAGGTGCAGCTAACCCATCCGAAGTTGATTCGCATCAGGATGCTTGGAACCACGATGAACTCCTCTCAGAGTTAGAAACAGGGATTCTAGATCGCATGAATCAGCGCTATACGCTTCTAGAGGCTGATCGCTGTTTGCAATGTTATAAGTGTTTACCTTGCCCTGAAGAGATTAATATTCCTGAAGTGCTACGGCTAAGAAATTTAGCGATCAGTTTTAATATGGTGGAATTTGGGAAATATCGCTATAAAATGTTTGAGAATGCAGGACATTGGTTCCCTGGTAGTAAAGCAATTCGCTGCACAGATTGTGGCGATTGTCTGCCCAAATGTCCTGAAAATTTAGATATACCAAAGCTTTTGCGTGATACTCATGATCGTCTCCAAGGTCAGGAAGGAAAGCGGCTGTGGGAATAGCAAAAAGCAGGAAAGACTAGCACTGCCTCTCTTCGCTGTTTTTTTGTTATTCTGGGTATCAGTTATCACATCTAAAATCTGAAATAAATTTATGGCTTCCAGTTATTCTTTCGATGTTGTTAGCGACTTTGATCATCAAGAACTTGTTAACGCGATCGATCAAACTCGCCGTGAAATTATCAGTCGTTATGACTTAAAAAGTAGTAATACAGAAGTTGAACTTGATAAAGAACTAGTTACCATCAAAACTAACAGCGAATTTACGCTCACGGCTGTAGTTGATTTGATGCAAACTAAATCAATTAAGCGAGGCTTATCTCTAAAAATCTTTGATTACGGCGAAGTTGAATCAGCTAGCGGTAATCGGGTGATCCAAAAGATCAAGCTCCAGCGCGGAATTGAGCAAGAGCAAGCTAAAAAACTTTCTAAAACTATTCGCGATAGTTTTCCTAAATGTCAAGCTTCAATTCAAGGTGATGCCTTGCGAGTTACTTCTAAATCAAAAGATGAACTTCAAGAAATCATTCAACTTGTAAAGTCAGAAGACTTTCCCCTCGCGCTCCAATTTACAAACTATCGATAAAGAAGATCGATAGAAAGATAGGGGCGATTCATGAACTACCCCTATCTTCTTTATTCCTGGGCTTTATTCCTAGGCAGGCTTTGCCATTTGCTCTAAAATCTTCTGCACAATTTCCCAACCCGTTACAGCTTGCCATACAAACACACCAATTATCACGGTGTTGACCGCAATATGCGTACTCCTTGCCCACTCCTTAGTCTGTTGCAGCAACGGTGCTAGTGAAGCGGACAATGCCGCTAACAAGACTAAGCCTAAGCCAGCTAGCAAATGTGCTCCCACAAAAAGCTTGCTATTATTGTTGTAGGTCACAGCCATGCCACCGATTGCACCGACCACCATCAGTACTAAAAATACTGACCCAAATTTATGATGCAAAATATTGTAGCGTTTTGAGATTAAAGCTTTTTTCTCTTCACCTTCAGTACTACGAATTTTACGATATTGAAATCCAAGATAACCTGCATAAAATGCCAAAAGCAGAGTTAAAATCATGAGAATAGGATGAGCAAAGGTCACTAGAGTCTTAAACGGTTCTGGAATTGCAATAATCATAGTTCTTAGTTGAAGTTAGCAGTATTAAGGCTCTGTATTAAATCTTATCTAATCGTTAATGATTTTAATATATAAAAAGTAAAGATGACGCTTTACCCTGTTTTTACTTTTTATGATGATTTTTAGGCGATCGCTTCCCAATCATGAAAAGTTGCGGCTTGTCCCCATAGTTTGCCTTCTTTATCTACCACATTCCAGAGAATGACATTATTTATATAAAAGCGATCGCCATTACTCGCAATCCGAATACCACGATAGTTACTAACATAGCCTTGAGACTTTGCTTGGGCTAAAAGTTGTTCTCTATCCTTATGCTCCATCGGTTCAACCGTATACCGAGATGGCGTTGATGTGAAAGTTTGCCAATCCATTTGCCAAAGATCGAGTGCTTTTTGATTGCCATAATTAAAGATCGGATCGACTTCAGACCCATGAGAAACAATTATAAAATCGGCATTAAACAAAGAATTAGCGACTTCTACTGGTGATTGGTGATGGGGAATTGGTAGTAAATCATTTCCAGTCCAATGATGAAAGCTATACAGTAATAAATGGATGTGCTGTAATAATTCTTTTCGCAACCAAGGCTGAGATTTATCTACATTCATAAGTTATTTTAAATTGATGGGATAAATCAAATAGATAAAGAATTAGTGTTTGTCTATTTGATTGTTAGAGCGTGTTTGAGAAGTTTTTTGGGGTAAAAAAGCTTCCAAAGGTATAGCCTGTCAATATAGAAAAACAGAGACAGACCCATGGAAGCAACAAAGAA
>JAYVVP010000363.1:0-8047 GCA_043786935.1 Pseudanabaena sp.
TTATCATATTGCCCGTCATCTTCATGCAAATTGCAAAATTTTGTTTGAGGGCGACTTGTCTAAGCCAATGACTTTAAAAATGATGCTAATTGATTAATATGGCGTGTCCTCTATGTAGTCTCTAGCTTGAAAGAATAGGATTTGTGTAAAGTCCAAATCCTATTCTTTAGAAATTAGGTGAGTTGCTGTGAAAATCATGAAATCACAATATCTTAAGTTTTTTAATCAGGATTGCTTTTTTCGTCAAAAAATCTGTGAGAATATGTTTTTTTATGGGTAATTCCAGTTATGGAGGTTAAAAGTGAAGAAAATTTTACTTTTCTTTAGTGAACTAAATAATAGCGACCTTGATTGGTTTGTCCAGAAAGGCAAAAAAGAGACAATTCAACCTGATCGCTTTTTAATCCGAGAAGGTTTAGTTAGCGAAGCTTTATATATTGTTGTCAGCGGATCATTTAGTGTCGTTATTGAGTCACAAGATCGCAAAGAGCTTGCCAAAATTTCTGTAGGCGAAATTGTTGGTGAAGTTTCGTTTATTGATACTCGTCCTCCCCTCGCTAGTGTGCGATCGCTAGAAGAATGCGTGGTGCTGTCCTTACCTAGAGCGCAACTTTCCGCTAAATTACAACAGGATACAAATTTTTCGTCGCGATTTTATCGGGCTATCTGTCTTTGCCTGTCTGATCGCCTACGTGGTACGGTCAGCCGTCTGGGGTATGGCTATGATCTTGATGAATTAGAGTCTCGTCTAGGTGGCTTTAGTCCGTCTATGCTTAATAATCTCGAATTAGCTGAAGCAAAGTTTAATTGGCTATTAAAAAATGTACGTGGTGCATAAAAGCTCAAAAAAGAGCGGTCACTTGGTGACCGCTCTTTTTGATTTAACTTGTTACAGCAATTTGCTTTCAAACTCGCTACAAATCAGAACATGAGACCCATTGCGGGGCTACGCCCTGCAACCCTTGCTGTGGCAGATTTGATCGAAAACTGCTGTAATTTAACTTGCGTCAACTCGCATCAGAACTTGACCATATTCGACGGGCTGATTATTTTCTACTAAAATCTCGACAACTTTGCCTGAAGACTCAGATTCGATCTCATTCATTAGCTTCATTGCTTCGATGATGCAGACAGTGCTTCCTTTTTTAACTGTATCGCCAATTTCTACAAATGATGACTCATCAGGTCCTGAAGAGCGATAAAATGTGCCAACCATTGGCGATGTAATTTCAATTAGCTTTTTCGTAGACAGCGAATCAGCGATCGTGGTTGGAGGAGTTACTGAATTTGTTGGCACATTGTCAATTGCACCTACAGGAACTGCGGATACTACAGCAGGATTGGGCTGAGCCACAGTTGGTGCAACTCTAGTTTCGCTTTTGCGGATACCAAGACGCAAATCGCCTGATTCTAAAGTCAGTTCGGTAATATCCGTCTGATTTAGAATCATGACTAATTCACGCAATTGTTCTAAGCTAAATTCCACCTAATTTTCACGCCCTAAATACGTGTCTTCACGAGTATCAATTTTGATGCGATCGCCAACATTTACAAATAAAGGAACCATTACCGATGCACCTGTTTCAACTTTGGCAGTTTTGTTACCGCCAGTAGCCGTATCGCCACGTAAACCAGGATCAGTTTCGATTACTTCTAGGACAACTGCGTTGGGTAATTCCACTTCGATTATTCTTTCACCCCAACGCACGACGTTAACTTCCATGCCTTCTTTGATGTACTTGACACGAGTACCGATCTGGGCTGCAGTCAAAGTAGCTTCATCAAAGCTCTGCATATCCATAAAGATATAATCATTACCTTCTTTATAGGTATGTTGCATTGAGCTTTTTTCTAGCACTGCTTGGGGAAGCGTCTCCCCAGCTCTAAAGGTTTTTTCTAGAGTTTTGCCTGTCATCGCACTTTTGAGGGTAGTGCGAACAAATGCAGAACCCTTACCTGGCTTTACGTGTAAAAATTCAACTACACGCCAGACTTCGCCATCAAGTTCAATTGTTACGCCGGGTCGAAAATCGTTACTAGAGATCATTTCAGATTGAGTAATAGCCAAAAGATATTTTAACTTAGGGACGTAACATTTAAGACAAAAAAATATAAAACCTAAAAAACTAGAAGGGTTGCAAAGCCCTTCTTACTAGTTTTTGGATTCTTTATAGAAATACTCAGGATGATTTGTGTCTGTTCCTAATTTTCTGGCAATTGCTATAGAATTGAGTTTTTAGAGGAACGATCGCGCTATGTCAGTAAAAAAGCAGTTTGGTAGTTTTAATGAATTATTGGCAAGTTCAGAGTTGCCTGTTCTAGTAGACTTTTACGCGCCTTGGTGTGGTCCTTGTCAACTGATGACAGGAATTCTTGACAAGGTAAGCGAGACAATGAAAGACAAAGTACAAATTGTGAAGATCAATACTGATAACTATCCTGATCTTGCCTCTCAATATAAGGTTTACGCTTTACCAACTTTAGTTTTATTTAAAAATGGCGCGCCTGTTGATCGCGTTGAGGGTGTTATTCAAGCTGATCAGTTATGCGATCGCCTTGCTGCTCATGCCTAATAAAAAAGCACCCGAAAGGGTGCTTTTTTGCTGAATAATTTTTTTAGGTAAGGCAGTCTGTCAGTTGGGCTAGTAGTTCTTCGCGGTCTAAGTTACGACCGATGATTACTAGCTGATTATTTACAGATTTGCCGCGATCATCTGTTTTTAGTTCATAACGTTTGCCACTAAGTTGAAAGACATAGCGATTGTCAATACTGGCGAACCGCAAAATACCTTTTGCTCTGAAGACATCAATCGGCAATTTTTTATCAAGAAAGTTTTGGAACTTGTCAAGGTCAAAGGCGCGATCGCTTTGAAATGAAATTGAGATAAAACCATCATTTTCTAAGTGATCAGAATGATGATTATGATCATGTTGGCAATTGGCATCATGGATATGCTCTTCATGAATGTGCTCTTCATGTGTATGCTCTTCGTGCGCGTGATGATCATCATCATGTTTAGCCTTTGAGGTCGCAGTGATCGCTGATTGATCGATTTCCACATCAAGAATTAAGGGCAATGGCACGATTCCCATCTGCGATCGCAAAATTCTGGCTTTAGTTTTAGTTTTATTGATGTAAGTTTCTAGTTCTTGGAGCTTTTCATCATTAACTAGGTCGGTTTTATTGAGAATAATAATGTCGCCATACATGATTTGGGCATAGGCTGCATCACTCTCAAAATGCGATGAGGTAAAAGCTTCGGAATCAACTACAGTCAAAATTGAATCGAGTCTAGTTAAATGCTGAAGTTCAGTGCCTAAAAAAGTTAAGGCGATCGGTAAAGGATCGGCAACTCCTGTAGTTTCCACGATCATGTAGTCAATGCGATCGCCTTTTTCAAGAACGCTATAAACAGCATCAACTAAGCCATCATTGATCGTGCAGCAAATACAACCATTACTGAGTTCCATCATGTTTTCATCGACTGAAACCAACAACTGACTATCGATATTGATATCGCCAAATTCATTTACTAAAACTGCAACTTTCAAATCTTGCTGGTTTTGCAAAATGTGATTTAGTAAAGTGGTCTTACCACTGCCTAAAAAGCCTGTGATGATCGTAACTGGCATCCCCCGCTTGGGAACATCCACATCAATAATGTCCTGGGTGACATCTTCTTTAACAGTGCGATCAGAAGTGAGCATGAACTTTATGCAAGAATGATTTTGATTTTCATTTTAACAGTTACGCTCTGTGGATCATCATGTCAGTTTCAGAATCTCGCGTTGCCTTTGACCTCGAAGATATATTAGCTGCCTTAGAAGTAAGACTAGAAATAGAAGAAGTAATCCACAAACTGCCGCTAACTCACGCATTAGAGCAATGTTTATTATTTGCACAAGCCAATAGTCTGACTGAGCTTGCTCAACTTGTACAACAAGAGCTAAATGGCTATAGCACTCAACCGCCTAGCGATCGCGTTGTGCATCTGAGTTATTTTGATAATGGCGGACAAATGATCAATGGATTAAGTGAATACAGCAGCTATCCTGTTAGTCTTGGGGTTCGTAAATTAGAAATACGCCTAAGAAATGGCTTAGCATTGCGATTGCCAAAGCAAATCTTGATTTTCTTGTCACAAGTTGGGGGGCGCGAAGTTGATAGTGGTCATATTTCCCCCATAGAAATTAACAGGCTTTTAGAAAATATCCGAGATGTAATCTCTCAAAAATTAAAATCTTTCTAACAAACGTAATATTTTGTGATCATCTTGACTATCCCAAAATATTAGCTAATAGCTTAACTCCATTCTAATTTTAGGGTAGGCATTAAACGCTGGAGATTTTTTATAGATTTTCCTTGCCAAGGTATAGTTTCTGAACCTTGAACAGTGATACTAATTGTTTCTTTTTGGCGGACTTTGATCACAAATTTAGATAAAACATTAATGCCTGAACTGTTTAGAAACTCTAACTGACAAAGATTTAAAGTGATCTTTTCTGGTAATTGTTCAATTGCATACTCTAAAATTTTTATAATTGGAGTATATTCTTCTGTCCCTGATAAACGTAAAGATCCTTGACAATAGATACATTGATTTGGTTGGTCATACCAGACTTTATAGTCATCTCCTAAAACTTCCATTCTTTAACGATTCCTGCTAAAAGTTTGATTTGTTTATACTAAATATTTTACAAAAATTACAATGCGCAAAAGGCGATTGCACTTTGGTTCGGATAGTTTTAAGACAGAGGCAACTGTACCATTGTTATTACCTGAATATTATTATCAATTTTCTCGAATTTCCACCCCAAAATGGCTTTATAATCCATAATCATTGTTAAATAGCCAAGTCCCGAACTTACTGTGTCATCGTTAGCAGCTCCTTTTTCAATTTGGTTAATATATATCTCGTCAATATTCCCAGTAGTGATTTCTTGTAGGTAGGTTTGAAAGTTAGCGATCGCGTCATGATGCAAACTATTTTTTGACAAAAACATGAGGCGATTACTAAATAAATGCACCTCAAGATTAATGGGTTGCCCTACATTTTTATCACTATATTTCATTGCATTTTCTAGCAATTCATTAGCAATAAAACTAACCGCAGAACGAACTTCAGCTTGTTTGTTTTGGGCGGCACTTGTGTCACCTGGAAAAAAGTTTCTGACATAATCTCCTAGGAAATCGGCTGAAAGCCCATTAGTCTTCCAACGAGTTTGAATCGGCAAAGAAGAGGGCGAAAATCCTAAAACTAGGAATTCGCTTCTGTCTGAGAAATCTTCTATAAATTCACCAAAAATCTGTGCCATGTTAACGTCACATTTAGTATTCGGGATTGTGAGAGTTGCTCAAGCATTTGTAATATTTTACAAAGATATTGCAACTTTGTAGTTTCTTTTATGATGCTTAGGGACACCACACAACCTACTATCACACAACCTACTGTAAAAGTAGGAAATCTTGGCGCTTCCTATTCTTATCGGGGGAGCGGTATTTGCGAAATCGTTAAAAGTGAAGACGCTGTCTTCAAGATGGGTGTTAGCGACTAGTAGCCATGAGGCGCTACTATATACGGGACTATATTTTGTGGGATTTTTTAAGTCATGATATCCGTTTCCGCTCGATTTGAAGAACTGCGAGCTAGAGGGCAAGCCGCTCTCATCCCTTTTATTACGGCTGGCGATCCTAATTTAGAGACAACAGCAAAAGCTTTGCGGGTTTTGGATCAAAACGGCGCGGATCTGATCGAGTTAGGAGTGCCTTACTCTGATCCATTGGCAGATGGTCCCGTAATTCAGGCGGCGGCAACAAGGGCCTTACAAAATGGGACTACGCTCGAAAAAGTTTTAGATGTAGTGCGAGTCGTTGCGCCCGAACTGCGATCGCCAATTATTTTGTTTATTTACTACAACCCGATTTTAAATATGGGGGTAGATAATTTTTTAAAAAAAATCTACGAAGTAGGCGTGCGTGGTTTAGTAGTTCCTGACTTACCTCTTGAAGAATCTCATGTTTTGTTAGAGCCTGCTCAAAAAGCTGGAATCGAAGTGATTTTGTTAATCGCACCCACTAGCCCACCTGACCGCGTAGCTGCGATCGCTGATAAGTCACAAGGATTTATTTATGTCGTAAGTTCGACTGGTGTCACAGGAGTGCGTACCGAAGTTGCTAAAGGCGTAAAGACGATGATTGAGCAGATCCGAATCATTACAGACAAACCAATCGCCGTTGGTTTCGGCATCTCCCAACCTGAACACGCTAAGCAAGTAATTGACTGGAATGCGGATGGGGCGATCGTGGGTAGCGCAATGGTGAAGAAATTAGCGGAACCAGATGGTGGACTCCACGCGATCGGTGAACTCTGCAAAACTCTGAAGCAATCTATTCGTAGGGATTAGCATTTTAAGGATTAGAACTTATGAATATTTTGATTGGTCTGAGTGTAGCGATCGCCATTTTTGGCGGACTTGTTTTGCTGCTGTGGTTATTGTTTGAGTGGCAATATCAAAATCGACAAGGCAACTTGCTGGAATTTGATAGCGGTGTTTGGCAATTTTTGAGCTACGAACCAGATCATTATCATTTAGAACTTCTCCTCACGGCGACGAACAAAACTCGTAATCTAGATATTTTTTTAGTAGAAGTAAATCCTGTGCTGTCACTTCTGTCTAGTGACAGTTTAGATGGAATTAATAGTCAATTACAGTTGCGATCGCGTCATCCAAATACTTCAAGCCGCAACGATAACTATTGGGAATCCTATATTGTTACTCCCAATCACAGTACATCTGTTGAGATTCAGATCGATATTAGCGGCAAAAATCTTGAAGAATTGAGAACCGCATGGTTGCGAGTAAATTACACAATCTACGGGCCAGCGGGACGCGAAGAAAAAATCAAGCATTGCATTATTCCTTTACAGTTTCCTGATGCTAATCAAAGGGAACGCTGGCGACCCACCCCTGATGCGGATGTGTTGCCAATTCGCACTCACATTTTATCCGCAGGCGATAATCCTGTGGAAGTAATGCAACGCTATGTCGTTAGTCATGCTCAACTAGGCGATATTGTGACGATCGCGGAAACCCCGATCGCGATTATGCAAGGCAATTTTTACCATCCTAGCGATATCAAGCCCAAGTGGTTAGCCAGACGTTTGTGCTACTACTTTAAAAGTACTTCTAGCCTTGCTACAGCCTGTGGTCTGCAATCCCTAATTAATGAGTCAGGAGCATGGCGGGTATCTTTTGCCTTTATTATTGGCGCGATCGCCAAAGCCCTTTTGCGAACTCCTGGAGTTTTCTATATGCTTGCTGGCGAACAAGCTCGCCTAATCGATGACGTAACAGGCACTCTGCCACCTTACGATCAATTTATTGTGCTTGGTCCCAAAAATCCCCAAGCAGTAGTCGATGAAATCAAAGCAGGGACAGGGCTAGAAGTAGCGATCGTGGATGTAAATGATTTACGACGTGTAAAAGTTTTAGCAGCTACCTCAGGAGCATCAGAGAAACTCCTAAACCAAGCTCTGTTAATGAATCCTGCGGGTAATGCCTCCGAGCAAACTCCAATTGTGTTGATTCGTCCTAATAGTAGCAATTAGATGGTTTATGAAGCTTTGGCAAAAATCATCCACTTCACAGAAGATTTGTGTGATGTCCAAGTGCAATACGTTATTGCTCATATTGCTGAGACCTTTTTTCTTCAAACCTAGCATCAGCTTTTCTTTTGCTTTTGTTTACTCCGTCGAACTTACGTTAATATATTTTCGGTTCTGCAAATAATGATAATGTTTGTTCTTGTGGCACAAGAACAAACATTATCATTATTTGCTTAATTAACTCTTACCTGAAAACGCAGGAAACCATAGGAGTTGGTTGGAGTGCCTGGCCTTATGGCATTTGGTACATTTGTAGTTGAACCAAGTCGGACTAAGATCGCACCATTAGGATTTGTAGCTCCACTGTTACAGGGAGCAGGAGCATTAGTTACTGATACATTTGTTGCTAAGAACTGACCTGCATCTGCATCTGGCACATT
>JAYVVP010000364.1:0-8030 GCA_043786935.1 Pseudanabaena sp.
GTTGCGCCGCTTCGCGCCGCAACTTTCTTTGGGTTCTAGCTATAAATACGGGGACGATAATCGCGATCGGTGGTTTGTTCTCCCATAAATGATAGCGAACTTACATCTTGTCTGTCCCCAGGGTAGAGCAGCACGATCGGTAGATTGCTCGTCTTGCCATCAAGATGGCGAAGTAATCCTGATGAACGAAAGAAAGGGTACAAACCTCCCGCTCGACTTAATAGGATTAACTTCTTTTCAGGTAGAGCCTTAGGTCTAACCTCATTGATTTTCCTAATTATGTCCTGTGCAATACCATCCGCCCCTTCAACTTCAGGAGTTAATTTTTCCTTGAGATAGTTCAAACCGCGATCGCTGGTCTTATCCGCTAACCTCTTTTCCATCGCAATTAATCGCTCTAGAACCTGCGGCGACTTGTTTTTTAATCGCTCAATAAATAATTGTAGTAGCGATATTGATAAAACACTCCATCCTGCGGCTTGCAATTCATCTTGCATTTGTTGAAGCTTGCGACGCATCTCAAACTCCCTGTCAGGCGGATAAACAGCGATCGCAAATTGATAATTCCGCATGGTGCTAATTTTTGCGCCCCCTTCCGCCATGAGGTCAGTCTTGAGAGCAGATATCACGCGATCAACGGCACTAGCCGAACTACGATTAGTCATGACTCTAAGCTCTCCCGCTCCAATCGCAACGCCCAATCCTTGAGATCGGCACATTGCCACCCAAAGTCAGTCAGTTCTCCCATGCGGCAAAAATCAATATGTGGCAAACGTTGCAAACGACTCTCTAACAAGCTCCCAGTCAAACCCACCGATCGCCAGTAGGGATTATCTAGCAAAGTTCCCTCAAAAGTTAAAGCGCGTAAAAAATATAGCCAATACTCCACAGCGCGATCGCTTACTTGGGGATATAGCAAATTGCGTTTACCCATCTTGTCCGAACATAGCCCCGCCGATGCAGCCGCCGCAATCAACCCTGTCGCCATCCTTGCGATCGTCGCAGGCGACCAATGATCACGTCCCATATTTTGACTTACCCATCGTCCTACGATGTCGCGATCAATCATTGCTTCCGTAATATCTGCACTCAAAGTCCGCCGTTGTCCCAAATAATGATCGGTAAAGGCACGATAGAGGGGATCGACCAGTTGCAAATGCCAATGACAGAGATTGCGCCGAGTTACCAGATCGCGGGGCGGCCATTGCTGCAAAACCAATAGCGCCACAGGATAAGCATCATAGCGCTGCGAAAACTCCTTCAGTAGTAATTGCGTCCGCGCCATGCTCTTACTACCAAACCAGCGCTTCTCAAAGGCAATTTTCGCAAGTTGATTGATTTTGTCAGTTTTAGTATCAGTTTTATTTGCGATGCGATCGCAAATATCTAGCTGGCAATTTTGCCAGTAACTATAACTATCTTCAATCGCCAAAGGAACACGCATCAGTCTTGTGTGCAACTGCCCAACCTCCGCGCCATAATTTGCAGATAAGTCCATACTTTTGCTCAAACTAACCATACTCCTAAGCAATCCGATAAAACGGCATTGAATAATTTTGATCAAATGGGACAAGCGCCACAACTAGAAACAAGAGATTTTGTTGGTCTGAATCAGACCTTCTAATCTCCCGCCCACCAGCCACAAGCTCATATTTACTCTCACCACAGCGATCGCTAATTTGCTTTGTAATCAACCCACGATCAAAGCCAGCCTCCCATGAGATCGGTAACTTCAGATTTTCACTCAGTCGTTTTCTTGTCGCAAGGCGATCATTCAATTTCTCATCTAGGTCAAATCCCCAAAAGAAGATCGTTCGCAACTTATCAGGATTAGCCATTCTTTGCCTAGCTAGCCGATCTATAGCGATCGCTGCCTCACGAGCAGCCTCCCATCCTGCATATAATTTTGTATGGGGCAACAATCGTCCAAAAAGATCGCCACCCCCAAAATCATCAATTAAATCAGTGCGCCACCAACCTAACCGTGATGGCTCACAGTTTGCTTCACCTATCCATGCGATCGTCATTTGCCAATCCAAGATCAGATCCAACAAATCTAGATCAACTGCAAGAATACTCATGCAAATACCTTCTCATCCTTTTAATCTTTTGATAGTGGACGGCGTTTCGCACCACTCACTCTAACATCTTATATTTATTAGGTTATTTAAGCACCTTGCCTACACAAGAAGAGAAAATCGTGGCACATTGTACCGTAGTTCTGTTGTGGAATCAAAGACATCATATATTGATATATGATGTCTTTGATTGTTTAGACATATCAACAAATGCAAACCCGAATTGCCGTTCTCAGTAATGCAGGTGGAAGTGGCAAAACCACATTATCTGTGCATATTGCTTATGAAATGAGCCTTTACGGATTGTCAGTTGCCTTAATGGATCTCGATCCACAAGGCTCTTTAAGCCTATTTTGCGGTTTGCCACAACCCGAACCCGAACAAACCCTAGCATCAGTCTTAAACAATGATTTTTCTGGAGAATGGCCCTTAGAAAAGTGTTGGACAGAAACCACTAATAAAGTAGAGGTAGTCCAAGGAGGGATGATCTTAACAAGAGTCGCCGATGAGATGGTATTACATCGCCGAGGAGCCTATTTACTAGGCGACTGTCTCAAAGACCATCCCATCTCCCACGATCTAACTATCTTTGACTGTCCTGCAACCCTTGGACCTCTGACCTTATTAGCTCTATCAGCTTGCACTCATGTTTTAGTTCCAGTCCAACTTGAGCCAAAGTCAATCCAAGGCTCTGCCAAATTAATTGAGTGGGTGTATCACAACAGCAAACAACTAAGGCTAGATCCTCAACCGCAGGTCATGGGCTTTGTACCTAACCAATACGATGCCAGACGCGCAACTCATCGCCAAATATTAGAAGATCTCCCAACCCAACTTGACCAATTAGGGATTCACTGTTTCCCTCCTGTCCGAGACTCAGCAGAATTTATCAATGCCAGTGGGCAAGGTTTACCATTACATCTGTATCGCCATCAGCATCCCGCCCAAGCTGACTTCAGAGAAGTTTCTGAATATGTTGTTAAGTTAATCGGCAAGAAAGTTAAGAGGAAAAAATAATCATGGCATCTCGTAAAGCCCCCAATATCGCTGACTACTTCTCAGGCGCAAAACAAACTCAACAACTGTCCAATGCCGAGGAAGAGATCGCTCAACTCAAAACAGAAATTGAGAGATTAAGAGCATCTGGCTCCGAGGAAGTCGAAATCCAGCTATCAACATTAAAGGAACAACTGAAGTCTCAATCTGGAGTAGTAGATTTAGAAATCAGCAAAATTATTCGGAACCCCGATCAACCCCGTCGTACTTTTCTGAATGAAAGTATTAGGGCAATGGCTCAGTCTTTAGCATCAGATGGGCAGCTTTCGCCAATTATTGTCATTGCTCAACAAGATGAGAAACATTTGCTTTTTGACGGTGAGCGTCGATGGCGTGCAGCGAAGGATATAGGATGGTCAACGATCAAGGCTGTGACGATGGATGCGCCCAAGGATCTGCACCGTAAGGCTTTACTAACATCATTACATCGGGAAGATCTCAACCCTTTCGATAAGGCTGAAGCAATCATTAAAGAGATTTCGCTAAACGCAGGTTTAAAAGCCGATGAGATCCCCAGAGTTTTATCTACAGTCATTCGTCGATTGAACAAGCAAAAGCGACTATCTGAAGTCATGGCTAATTTATCATCCAACAACTCTAGCAAAAATGTGGAGTCAGATGATAACTATGTCAATGAAAGTGAACATACTATTTTAAAAATTCTACTGGAGTTACAACTCAATCCTGCTTCTGTTGATGCTAACTTGCTACCAATGTTGGGCTTAGCCGATGATCTCAAAGATGCGATTCGCAATCTGGGGCTAAAGGGTGTTCATGCGATCGCCTTGCAAAAACTTTCAGCGAAGAATCTAAATTTGTCCCAAGCCAAGTCAAAACGACTAAGAGAGGATTTAACTAAAAAGGTTATCCAAGAGAATTTGTCAGTTTTACAAACTCGCAAGCTGGTCAATGAGGCGATCGCTAAGTATAGTCCCAGCCCAGAGAGTGCGATCGATGCTAATAAACAGTTAGGTAAAATCAAGCAAAATGTTGATCTGATTTCTTTGGATTTACTACGATCTGCCGATCCTACAAGTTTAAGAGATGTCTATGATTTGCTAAAGCAAAAGCTGACAGAAATTGAATCTTTAATTTCATAGTGGTCTAAGTTTTGGTTACTCGCGTAGGTCATATATTGATATATGACCAATTGTTAACAGCGATCGCCTTTTGTCATCATCAAGCGCGATCGCTAACAGAGCCTTGTAGATAAAACAGCGATCGCCTCAAACATCAGCCATTGAGTAGGGTACAAGTCGGTTATCTTACAATATACTTTAGTCTTAGCTCGGAACAAAACATAGTTATTATGGAAATTTTATCTCTCTCTGATTTAGAAAATTTAGAATTTCAAATAGCAAAAAAGTTATCAAAACATAAGCTTGGTGATGTTTTACGTTCTTTATATTCATTAAAAGAAGACCAGACAATTCAGCCATTTATGATAGCTGGATTATCTTTACTAGCAGCTAGATTTTGTCTTCCAAGCAAATCATCTCAATTAATCAGATATTTTGATATTAGACCTTTAGTTGATTTATCTAATAATTACTACCTTAGTGATCCCACAATTTTTGATAAAGATTTACACAATGAATTTGTTGATTCAAATCCAATCTTTATGGTGCTGAGAATTGTTAGCAATCAGTTTCCTTTTAACCCTGGATTGTTTAGCCAGTTCTCACGTCCAATGTGGTTGTTTCATGAAATACCAAATCAATTGAGATCTTCACCAAGTATTCCACTGTTTGATTTTGAAAGTAAATTCTACTCCCTTACAGGAGTTCATGTTATTGACTTTGTAACTACAGGGTTTGTTCTCTCTGCTGCTGCTCGCCACAATTTCACATTTAGTCAAAGTTATTTAACGAAAGCTCGACAACAAGGAATTAATATGCCTGATAACTTTGAGATCCAAAAAATCCTTAATCATCTTGTAGCAGATAAGCCTATGCTAGTCGATATGTATGAGAGACGAAAGAATAAAGATCGTCGTTTTAGGATGTATGATTTCAATCCACTTTTATCCTATCCCTTAATAAAACCTTGTGATGATAAAGGATTCGCTAGAACAAAAAAAGATTTTTTGCACGCACCAGTACCTGAGCTAATCGGCTCAAGAATTTCCACAGGAATTTTTTATCAAATGTATAATGAATACTCAACGGAATTCTCAGGGTATTTTGGTCACGTTTTTGAAAAGTATGTTGGTCTTGTATTGAATAATTCAATTACATCAGAAACGTTGATTTCAGAAGTAGATATTCGCGAATTTTATCCGACAAATAAAGGTAAAGCTCCTGATTGGATTTTAATTGATGGTAAAGATTTAGTTCTATTTGAGTGTAAAGCAACTCGTTTTTCTAGGGCAGCTCAAGCAATTGCTAGTGAGAAAGATATAAATGATAGCCTAGCGCAAGTTAAAAAAGGATTAATGCAACTTCATAGTTTTATAACAGCTTGTGAAAAGTATAGCCCTGAGCTAAAAAGATTCCATGATTGCACAACATTTAAACCGATTTTCGTTTCATTGGAGCCTTTATATCTAATTAACAGCTTTTTCTTTCGAGATCACATTAATACTTTATTGGCAGATGAAGGAATCACTGGTTTTGATTGGCAAATACTATCGATTGATGAATTAGAAGTTCTACAGCCACATCTTGCAGGTGGTTTCAGATTATCTAAAGTTCTAGATAGTTTAAAGCAAACAACATTTAATAAGGTTCTTCAAGACTTAGCTTCTCAAACTAACAAAACCTTTGGAGACTCTTTTTTATATGAGAAGCAAAAAGAGCTATATCAGCGTTTGGGTATATCTGAACAAAAGTAGTAAAGTTTAAATCCATGCTTAAAATATTTGTCTCTAAAGTTATTCTCAATTTCTGTTAAAAGTTATGATTTTAGTAAAGGTCGAGAAAAAAATATGGATGAAACAGTTGTTTTGCAAATACCAGAAGCATTGTACCAACGACTAGCGATTGCAGCAGGAGCAACCCAGAGATCGCTAGAAGACATAATTTTACAAGCCTTGCAAATTGGCAGCCCGCCAACATGGAAAGACGTACCCGAAGAATTTCAAACCGACCTTGCCAGCTTAGATCGACTTGATGACGATTCACTATGGCAAATTGCCCGTAGCCAAAAAACTCAATTAGAAATGGAACGCTATGACACCCTACTGTCAAAACAACAAAATACACCACTTACTGATTCTGAAAGACTGGAATTAGATAACCTGCGTAAAGATAGCGATCGCTTTATGTTACGCAAATCCCAATCCGCCGCAATTCTAAAATGGCGCGGACATAACGTTGCGAGACTAGCAGGATAGTTTTTGTGTCAGCTTATATTTCCCAAAATCTGCGATCGCAAATAGAATCAATTGACCGTAAGCGTTGCTGCTATTGCCTCACAACTGAAGCAAATAGCGGTATGCCCATGACAATCGATCATATTCAACCAGTTTCAAAAGGAGGGCTAAATACCATTGAAAACCTATGCCTTGCCTGTCGAACCTGCAACGAATATAAATCTGATACCACAGAAGCGATCGATCCATTAACAGGCGAACTCTTAGCCTTGTTTAATCCACGACAACAAAGTTGGAAGGAGCATTTTCAATGGAATAATGATGCCTCTCAAATTCAAGGTTTAACAGCGATCGGACGTACAACAGTTATCGCTTTACGGATGAATAATGCCGTCATTGTCGCTACTCGTAAACGTTGGTTTGCAATTGGTTGGCATCCACCAGATTAAATTATAAAAAATATCAAACTTCTATTTCTGCAATCTTGCGTAAAACTTGCCATGCCACCTCTAACTCCCCTCGATTAACCAAAGGAGCCAAAACCTGAGACATCGCATATTGCTTCCCCCTTAGCTTCACAAACACAATATCATCACCATTCGTCAACACCGCAAAAGTCGGGTGATCGCCATTTGGACTAGCCATCAAATAAGCCAAAGTTTGCGGCAAAGCAGACCAAACCGAAAGCATCGTTTTCTTTGACTCCAAAACAATAATCCACAGGCGATCGCGCAAAACCAACACATCAATTCGCCCCTGTAGCGTTTCTTCACTATCAGAAACATCGATCGCAATTGACTCCTCCGCCTTAATCCGAAAAGGAGGATCATATAAACCTGCGATCGTTAGCAATGGTGAGACTAGCAATAGCATCACCGTACTCTCTAACAAATGTCCACCAGAGCGATGATAAATATAACGCCGCCATAAAATCTCTAGATTGGCGCGATCGCTAGGATCGATCTCTGGTAACTGGTCATACCACTCTGTAAAAAAATCTCTCGATTCACTACGACTCAAGCCAAATTTTCTCTCTGCTTCAGCGATCGTCGTGATAGCTTCAGTAACAGCTAATGTTTGCATAGTGAATACTTTGATTTGATTTTCAATACAATAATTCTAATCTCTAGCTCTCAATTCGTAACAAGTCGCCTTTCTAAATATTATCCCGCAAAAGGATAAACTTGATTTTATAGTCTACAAGGAATAAACTAAGTTTTGTACTCTTGAAAAGATAAAAGCATCAGACTATGCTAACCCACTCATCCAAAGAAGTAGCTGAATATTTGCGCGATCGTTGCAAAAGACAAAAGTTAAGCCAAACCGAAATAGGCATCACACAAAAGCTAACTCCATCTTTGAGAACAATTCCGAAAGCACAAAATTAGAAACTCTATTTAAACTGTTCCGCACCTTAGATCTAGAAATGCCGATTCTTCTCAAAAAAGGAACTAATAAGACTAGAAAAGAATAGAAAGGAGAATGGTAAGAACAAGTTACTTTAATCATTTTTCAAAAGCAAAGACGATCAAAGTTGAAAACAACTTCTGTCGAGCATCAACAGAAAGCCTAGCCAGAACATA
>JAYVVP010000365.1:0-2821 GCA_043786935.1 Pseudanabaena sp.
TTACAATACTATTAGTTGTTAAATTTAATTAAAAAAAGAGCGAACTTGTGTTTGCTCTTTTTTTTAGGATTAATGATACTTCGCATCGTTAATCCTATAAAAAATTCCAGAAGTAAAATGTCACTTCTGGAAGATGTAATAAAAAAGTTTAACGGTTAATATCTGTATTAGTTAATAAAGTCCCCACTTAATTAGTCAGGTAAAAAGCTGTAAAATTTCTATATGTATTTGACAAAATAAATAATTAAAGTCAAATACATTTACTTTCTTAGCAGTTCATAGATAATCAAACTCAAGTTTTTAAATAATTGTGGTGTTAAACACCTTACTTAATAGCCATCAGTATCTAAGATTATATAGAGAATGCTAAGAAAATCGACACAGACTTAGAAAGTGAGGGTTTTATTGCCCTAGTGTAAATTAATAAAAAATCTATCTAGATACAGCAAGTGCCAATTCTCTTTCTTCGGGTGGCTTAAGACTAGGGAACAAGAAGTGATTTTCTTCAACATACTGTGCTCCGAATAGTCCTTTTTCTGCCCAGAAATATCGATCTGTTGTATGCTCGTTACGTCTTACAAGCAACAGCGCCGGAGGAAGAATGCCATGTGTATGAATGTACTTACGTGCAGCCGTCACAGGCTTATCTTCGCCGCTATCGATACTGAATTGAGGAATGTGCTCTAGGATTTTGCGCCCTTCTTGGCGACGTCTACTTTTCCGCTTACGTCTCCTTGCCAAATCAATACCTCCTAATTTAGACCCTGAAATGCGATCGGGATTACAAAACATAGTTATTATAGCTATGGTAAATAAGAAAATTCAACTTTTCTTTACAAATTTTTGTCAATCTGCATTTAGTGTGCTTTAGCTTGATACACTTTGACGGCTAAAAATAGTGATAAATTCCTGAATATATCACTATTAATTTCACAGTTGTTACAATAATCTTGAAATTAATTAGCGTCAAAGTGGTTTAAAGCTTCGGCAAAATCTCGAACTCCCCGAAATTGTCTATACACTGACGCAAATCGCACATAGGCAACTTCGCTAACTTCTTGTAAATATTGCAAGACCATCTCTCCGATTTCGACGCTAGAAACTTGATGGCGATCGCGTACTTGTAGTTGCGCTTCGATTTCATCAATGATTGCTTCTAGATTTGTTTGCATTACTCCAGTTTTCTCACAGGCGCGAATCATGCCACGCAGAAGCTTAGAACGATCAAAAGACTCGATCGCGCCATCTCGCTTCATTACAGTAATTGGGACAAACTCAATGCGCTCGTATGTGGTAAATCGCCGCTGACAATTGAGACATTCACGCCTACGCCGAATACTAGAGCCTGCCTCTGCCGAACGGGATTCTAAAACACGGCTATCGGTATGCTGACAAAACGGGCAGAGCATGATACATCTCAAATTTATGAATTATTGCTAGATAGAGCAGTTTGAAGCGCCATCTATTTACTAACTGTAAATTATAGTGGTCAATAATCACGCTTTGAACCTTGCTAAGCGAGGTTCAAATTTAGATCTCTTATCTTGCATAAGGGTGTAGAACCACAGCTTTGAGAATACGATCGCCTTTCCAAAGCGGCAAAGATAGCCATAATTTGCCCTCATCAATCCATTGTTGTCGCAAAGCCGTATTAGTTAGTTTAGGATTAGTGGATTTAAGACAGATAATATTTAGAGTCGGTTCACAGACAAGTTCTAATTCTGGAGAAGTATCGACCCATTGGCGCAGATTGTCTGATAGATCAAGCGATCGCTCGACTAGATAGCGACAACCAGAAATCCCCATCGTTTTGAGTGCCATCCATAGCTTGAGGCTATCTGTGCGGCGAGTTCCTTGCAAATTTAGGTTACCAAAATTCAGCGTTTGATCATCCATATAAGGAAGTTCCCCATCAAAGCCATCGATTAAATGCTGCTTATCTTTGACTAGCAGCATGGCACAGGTTCGCGCTACCCATAGCCATTTTTGCGGATTAAAAGTCATTGAGTCAGCAAGTTCACAGCCTTGAAATATAGGCTGTAACTTCGGTGTAAATATTCCTGCACCACCATAAGCAGCATCAATATGAAACCAACAATCATATTTCTTAGCAATTTGTCCTACTGAATAAATTGAGTCAACTGCCCCTGTTACAGTTGTTCCTGCGATCGCTGCCACAAAAAAAGGTTGTTTACCTTCTCTAATTGTTTTTTGAATAGCTGCTTCTAATTCATCTAAAATAATTTCACCGCGATGATTGGTTGGTACGCGTACTAAGTTCTCTTTGCCAACACCGATTACGTTCATTGCCTTCTCAAAGGAAGTATGAGCCGCATCAGAGACAAAAGCAACTAACTTATTAGAATTTCCTAAAGTCCTACTCAGTGGTTGTTTCCAGTTTCTAGCTAACAATATTGCGGAGATGTTAGCGAGACTTCCACCTGCGGTAAGTGTGCCAAAACAATTAGTTCCCATGCCAAAAAGCTTGCCAAACCATTGCATTAGTTGTGCTTCTATTTGTGTAAATATTGGAGATAGCTCATAACTCAGCATATTGTTATTAATTGCGGAAACTAACGCATCTGCCCAGATTGTAATTGCGACAGGCACACTGTCCATATGACCCATGTAGCGAGGATTCTGGAAGTTAACAGTACGCGGTAAGATCTGCGATCGTACTTCTTCCAGCACATCCAAAAGTTCATTTCCATCTTCAGGAATATTAATATCAAAAGTAGAATTATCTTTAACAAAAGGTTGATTTTGGGTGTCTAGAACAGAGTCAACGATCGCATCAACAAAAGCGTAGCCCAACTTACGC
>JAYVVP010000366.1:0-2814 GCA_043786935.1 Pseudanabaena sp.
ATTACCAACACAGGATAACCTTTTGATTGCAGTAGTGCGACAATGCCCTGTCCGATCCGCCCATAGCCACATACAACTACATGGTCTTTAAGTTTGGCATTAGCTGAAAGATCCTGTGGCATATCTAACTTATTCATCCAAGCTTTCAGAAATGGTACTTTTTCGAGCAATAGCAAAATCTGTGGTGTTGCCTTTAGCAAAAACGGTGTAACCATTAAAGTGACCGCAGTTGTTCCTAAAGTCAGCAAATATACTCGGCGCGAAACCAAGCCTAATTTTTGACCTTCGCTAGCTAATACAAACGAAAATTCACCAATCTGAGCTAGTCCCAATCCTGCAAAAATGGCAACCCGCAAAGGATAGCGAAAAATACTTACTAATGGCACAACAATTAAGAATTTACCGATCATCACAATCGCGACAAGGCTAAGAATCAATTCCCAGTTTTGCAACAAAAACACAGGATCGATCAGCATCCCAATCGCTGCGAAAAATAAAGTGGCAAACACATCCCGCAAAGGTTCGACATAGGTGAGCGCTTGATCGGCATATTCCACTTCAGAAATCATCAAACCTGCCACAAATGCGCCCATTTCAATCGATAAGCCCAAATTTTCAGTCAGGAGCGCGATTCCTAGACAGAGAACGATCACACTTAGTAAAAATAATTCACGGCTTTCTGTACCCGCTACCCAGCGCAAAAATGGTGGAATTAGCCAAATCCCAGCCACGATCGCGGCTCCTGCAAATAAAGCCGTGACGGCTAATGCTCTAGCAACCGCCATTCCCACTGATTCAGGATGATCTAGCGCAGGCAATACCGCTAACATCAAGCCTAAGGCTAAATCTTGGATGATCAATATGCCTAAAGTTACCTGCCCCTGTGTGGACTCAGTCTCATTGGTCTCCATCAAACTTCGCAGCACCACGGCTGTTGACGAGAGCGACAAAATCCCCCCCAGAAAAATGCCTTGAGTGGGAGTCTCCACCCATCCGACAAATACGGATACGGCAGCAGTTAAAGTGATCGTTAATAAAATTTGTAATATGCCACCACCGACAGCGATCGCCTTCACTTTATTTAATTGCTTTAGTGAAAACTCAACACCCAGAGCAAATAGTAAGAAGGCAACCCCAAACTGGGCTAAAGTTTCTACCTGAATCAGTTCTTTGATCAACCCTAAACCTGTGGGACCAACCACGATGCCACCAAAAATGTAGCCCAGCAAAACTGGTAATCGCAGCGCGGCTGCCAGTAATCCACCAAACGAAGCCGCCGCAAGAACAGTTACTAAATCAACAATTAACCGAAAATCTTCTTGCACAGAAATCAACTAATGAACATTGTCTTCTCTACTTTAAACCTATCCAACCCATATAAAGAAAAGGAGAATGCTTCATATTCCTTCTCTTTATGTGAATTAACCCAACAAATGCTTGACCGTAAGGCTAAAGCCATCAAGTACCAATGAAGTCATAACTTCATCGGCAGCATAAATCTTGCGCGATTTTTGTAACCGACCATGTTGAATTGTCATGCCTGTTTTTTCGATAAGATTTCCGTCAATCCATTCCTGTCCGCCAGATGGTGGCTCGGTTGCCCATTCATCAAGGGAAATTTTTTGGTGGATTTTTGAATCAGCGATCGCCGTGTTAACCATATTTTTCCGCAGGTTAATTTGATCTGATTATAATGATCACAAATAAACTTTGTTTTTTTGATTGTTAAAATTGCCAGCTATGCTATTATTAGATTCGCGAGTTAAGGGCTTGTAGCTCAGTGGACTAGAGCACGTGGCTACGGACCACGGTGTCGGGGGTTCAAATCCCTCCTGGCCCGTTCATAAAACAAAAAAGCAGCGCTAAGCGCTGCTTTTTTGTTTGCTTTTATTTAATGTGATTCATTTCGTTTTAAATTTGCCGACGATCGCCTGATCAACTTCCTCAGGACTGACAATCCAATAACTAAAGCGAAACTCATTTGGCTCACTTGGTCTTCCTTTCAGAGTAGAAGTCTGGATTTGTTCAGGTTTAAGAGTGATGGTAAAAGTGGAAATTGCCATCAACTCATCAAAACTGAGACTAGAATCCACATGTTTTTTCATGACGTTAATTAGATCGGGAAGATTCAAAACAACCGCAGGGTTAGCAATTTTTGCTTTGATGGCTTTTAAAATAATTTGCTGCCGATTAATTCGTCCTATATCTGCTTCTTCATCCTGCCGAAATCTAGCAAACCCCTCCGCTTGTTCGCCGTTTAAAATTTGCTTACCTGGATAAAGATCAATATTCAGCTTTTGAGTTTTATCCACATACTTCATTCGCTTCGGTACATTTACTTCGATACCACCGAGGGCATTAACTAAAGCCGATAGTCCAGACGTATCAAGACGCACATAGTGATCAATTTCTACACCATTTAGTTTTTCAGAGACAACCTCTCGGACAAGTTCAGCGCCGCCATAGACATTAGCGGCATTAATCTTGGTCACGCCATAGTTAGGAATTGGTACTTGTGTGTCCCGAGGAATTGACAGAATATTCACAGAGCGATCGTTAGGATCAAAGCGAATTAGCAGCATACTATCGCTGCGTCCATTAAAAGATTCTGGTGAACCGAGAGGCACATCCAGAACTCGATCCACACCGACGACTAAAATTTGATAGGGACGTTCTAACCTACGCCCTAAACCTTCCATTAAAACTTCTTCAGGCTTACGACCAGTCAATAAACCACCCCAGTCTAGAGCGTTAATCGGAATAATCCGACCTAAAAAAGCACCAGCACCCACCGAAATTAATAGGGATACAGTA
>JAYVVP010000367.1:0-7977 GCA_043786935.1 Pseudanabaena sp.
AGCCACTTGAAATTGCTTAGCAACTTTGCGAATTGATGTATTTCCTGCTTCATAAGTTGCTACGATCTTTTTTCTCAAATCTACTGAGTAAGGAGGCATCTTACCCTCTTTTTCTTGTTTTATTGTACTACTTGATGCCTCAATAGGCTGTATTCCAATATCGATTGTTTGTGAGACGGATACTTCAACTACATCACAACCACCACTTCCAGTTATTGTGGGCGATGGCAAACTAGAATGTGCTGTAGGAACACATATCTCTGATCGCATCTTTTGATGAAAAATGCAGCATTATGCTATGAATGGGCTTCAAAATGCATTGTCGTCGAATGAAGCCTAAGCCGTTAGACAAACAAATGGCTTTATTGATTATAGTAATTATCACAACAGAGTTAGTTGTGTGCATCGGAGAATAAAAAAAGATGAAATGGTATATCAAAGTCTTGAAGAACTATGCGGTCTTCAGTGGACGAGCTTCTCGAACAGAATATTGGATGTTTATCCTTTTCCACACTATTTTCGGTTTTTTAGTGGTACTTATTGGGGCACTCCTTAGTAATGTTACTAAGACAGATCAGATGGTACTTGGAAATATATATAACTTAGCTTTGCTAATTCCAAGCATTGCGGTAGGCTGTCGTCGAATGCATGATATTGATCGTAGTGGTTGGTGGCAAATGGTTCCCATTGTGGTCTTTATATTCTCGATCCGCGAGGGGACAAGAGGCGATAATAAGTTTGGCTCTGATCCTTGGGGTAGCTCTCAATACTGATGCATGATATCAAGGGTATATTTCAATTTTCTTTCAGTTGCTTCCTGAGTTTAGAGTGCAATTGCTATTCATTAAAGTGCGATCGCTGACCTTATAGGATATGTCAATGCAATGTAACGCAACCTATTTAACTGAGAGATTTTTTCAGTGTGATCGCTGATCTCGTAGTGTGCGTTCATGAAATGTAACGCAACGCATCTCTTTTCTAAAAGAATTATTTGATTAAGTATTCTTCTTATGCGATGGACAAATCCGATGTTCAGCGTCTCACCATAGCAAATCCATCACCCCTCATCATCCTTGCCCCAAACTCTTCCCTTACCCGTTAAATGTAAAGAAGTAAAAAGCTATAAAATATCTTGCCACAAATCAGCAGCCACAAAACGAGACAAGTGACCAACATTAGTTGTCGCAATAACCTTATCTTGAACATCCATCACAAACACCTGAGCAACTAAAATCATATCCGCATCAATAGTCTTATCCGAAGCCGTAGGTTGCCCCTTTTGACGCGCCTCCGCCCAAAAAACCGCCGCTTGACGCATCGCTTCCGTATTAATTGGCAGATATTCCAAAGAATCAATCAACTCATCTAACCTTGCCAACCCCTTAACCTTATTCGCCCTTAACAACTCTCGCCTAACTTCATAATCAACAATTTCTGGAATAATAATTTGGTTCCCTTTATTGATATGCAATAGAAGCCACTTAGCACGATTTAGACCTTCTGCTGACAGATTAGGATTGGTAATCAGTCCTATGACTCCAGAATCGAGAAAAATAGACTTTTTCACCAAGACTTACCTTTCATTTCATCAGGAAATAACAAGCGATCGGACAACCTATCTTGATCCAATGCCTCAATCAAATATGCACCAGTTGCTTTTTGTTCTTCAATATCAGCATCACTTAACCAAGACTCTAACAAACTCACAGCTTTCTTTTGCCTCTCTTTCTGCATAAAAGCAGATGTCAACATTTGAATCACAAACTCTTCAACAGTAAGACTTTGCTGATTAGCTGCTTGAAATAACGAGCTTTCTAAATTTGGTGGAAGGTCAAGAGTGAGAGTCATAGTTATTTCCTCATCTATTACTACTACAGGCTTTCATAATACCATAGCAAACCCATCCCCCCCTCATCAACCTTGCCCCAAACCCTTCTCTTACCAGTCAAACGCAAACAAGTAAGCTCATCCAACTGCTCAGAGAAAATCTCAAAAAGACGATCCTGAGCCTCCTTGATTAACTTATCCACCGAAATATTGTGATTTTGTTTCTTCGCATCCAGCAATATCTCCCTACATTCCCCCCAACAACCTAGCCACCTGCTCTGGAGCAGGCAACTGCCCCTGCAACTCTAACGGCAAAGACGACACAATTTGATGAGTGGCAACCCCGATTGCCTGATTTGATTGCCGCAGCGCATACTCCACAATCGTTCGATCCTTCGACTTACAAAGAATGATCCCAATCGCCGCATTCTCACCCTCCAACCTCACGCGATCGTCCAAGGCTGCCAAATAGAACTGCATCTTCCCCACATATTCAGGCAAAAACTTCCCAATTTTTAACTCAACCGCCACCAAACACTTTAGCCCACGGTGATACAGCAGCAAATCAATAAAATACTCCTCATCACTTATCTCTAGACGATATTGACTACCCACAAAAGTAAACATTCCACCCATCTCTCGCAAAAATGGTTCCACCCTTGTCAAAATCGCCTTCTCAAGTTCGCGTTCACTATGTTCATCTGCTAACTCTAGAAAATCAAATGTGTATGCATCCTTAACCGCAAGCTTTGCGCGATCGCGCATCTCCTCTGACAAAGTGCGATCAAAATTTGTTTGATTCAGCAAAGTCTTTTCGTAAGTTTTGTTTTCGATTTGGTGAATCAACACATTTTTTGTCCAGCCAAATTTTTGTGTCATGCGAATGTAAAACTCTCTCTGCAAATCGTCTTTACACTTCTCTAAGATCACCAGATTATGAGTCCAGCCAATTTCTGCCACCAATGGTGTCAGTTTTCCATTGCAGTGGTAAGTAAGGTAGAAATCCCGCATTCTCCAAATATTCCGCGCTGAAAACCCAGCCATACCGTCAAACTCAACCTGCAAATCCTGAGCTAATTGTTCCACCACTGACTTACCCCAACCAGCGCTCTCTTGACGAGCAACGATTAGCTCACCAATATCCCAATAAAGCGCCATTAACTCTCGATTAACTGCCTTTAAAGCGTCATACTGAGCAGCACGAATTCGATGCTTCACTGCCACTAACAAACTTCGATAATCTTCTGTAACTTCAATTATCATATATTTAGGTAGCTACAATGTTTTCATATATTTAAATCTAGCTTTTTTAGGTAGCGTATCTTTCTTATCCATTACTGCAAGCTTTTATAATACTTTGCGATCGTCCCGATCTAAAAAAGCTGAATTTCATTAAAAATCACTCATCATCCCCAGAAATAGAAGTCAAAATATTCAAAATCTCGGTAGAGCTAATGTCATCGCGATCTGATTTCGAGTAGATGGTCAACAGTAGTACATTAGTTGGAGATTCCACCTGATAAACCAAACGATAACCCGCACTTTTCCCCTTTTGGAGATTGCTGTTTTTGATCCTGACCTTGATAACGATGTAGTTTTCACCCAAACCCGCAAGGCGATCGCCCACAAAATTACCGGCCTGAATTTGCTCAATCACACTCACAATATCCTTACGAATATTACGAAATCTTTTGGATAGGCGATACAAATTTTCTTCAAACTCATCAGCAAACCTGATAGAAACAAGGCTGCTTTCACTCAGCATCGATTCTGTCCCACAATTCAGAAATTGGTCTAGTTTGTCCCGCCTTAGCTTGCTGAAAAGCCCTTTTCAAACTCGCCTTCACCTCCTCAATAGACGTATCATCAGGATCATTCTCTTGAATAGGATCAGAAAACAACACAATCACACGGACACGCCCAGATATATCCACATCAAAAGGTTCATCTAACAACAAATGTCCTTGGCGATCGACTGTACCTGTAACTTCCACTGCTCTCATTTAGATGACCTCACTAGTAATGAGAAATAAAAATATACTTGAAGTTCTAATATAGCCTGATTACTTAGATTATGTATTAGAGAGCATTTAAGAATGCAAGGGCGCACCAAAAGAGGTATGAATACTGATGAAGTCTAGTATCAGCCTACCAAGATGCGCCGAACCTAATAATACCGATGTATCAAATGAAGAGTGGGAAATAATTGCGCCAATGCTGCCAAAACCGTCAAAATTGGGAAGACCGCCAAAAATAGATTTTCGGGAAGTGCTGAATGGAATTTTCTACATAACCAAGAATGGTTGTACATGGGCAAATCTACCCCATGATTTGCCACCATATTCGACAGTTTGTTTCTACTTTCAAAGATGGACAAAAACAGGAGTTGTAGCGAAAATTAATCGCCAGACAAGTGAACAAGTCCGCTTGGCAGATGGACGAGAAGCAACACCGAGTCTAACTAGTCTTGACAGTCAAAGTATCAAAACAATGGACAGTGCAGGTAGTCGTGGTATTGATGGCGGTAAAAAGGTCAATGGTCGTAACCGGTTCATCATGGTTGATACGTTGGGGTTAGTCGTCGGGGCAATGGTATGCCCCGCAAATATTGGCGAGAGGGCTGGGGCGATAAGACTGTTAGAAAATTTGAAGTATCCACTGAGGCGATTACAAAAGATATTAGTTAACAAGGGATTCTCAGGTGAGGACATCACTCAGTGGGTTAAAGATAACTTTAATTGCACTTGGGAAGTCAGCAAACGGGTTGAAACACAAAAAGGTTTTGTTGTTGAATCAAAGCGTTGGGTAGTGGAGAGAACCTTTGCTTGGATAGGCAAATATCGCAGACTCAGCAAGGAGTATGGATTTTATGAGCATACCTCAGAGTCATTTATCTACCTAGCTTTGATTCGCAAAATGTTGAGAAATCTTACTGCTGTCAATTCTTAAATGCTTTCTAAAGGCTGGCTGGAACAACAACTATCTAAAGGATATACTTAGCGCCTTAAACATAGTCACTGTATAAATCTCGTTAATTGTTAAGAAACGTGTGCGGTTGCCCTGGTGGAAGTAGCGACTACTCGTCGTAACCTGTGCCAACTCATGTTCAGAGATTTGAGGACTCGTTTAATTGTCTTGGCACTGACACAAATACCCCATTCTTCCTTTATTTTGTTGTTAACTTGTTTTAATTGCTGGCGATTTTCCTCTGTCCATTCCTTGATTTTATCTTGTTGTTCTGGGGTGAAGGTTGGGTTTCTGCCTTGCCCTTTCTGGTTGTATAACCCGATCAACCCTTTTGATTCCCAAGCATTTAACCAGTTATAAATTGTTTTGCGGCTGACTTGGAGTATATCCTCCAGATGCGTAATGCTATACCCTTCTTGATATAAAAGTAGACAGTGCGCTCTCAGCCTTACCTGATGACGACTACTTTGCCGATAAATTCTCCGCAACATCCTTTTTCTCTCTTCATGTATCTTTCAGATTAATTCCATTCTCTTATCTCCCTAATTACTTCTTCGTTTTTATCATGAAATTGTGTAATTAATTGTGTCTGATTACTTATTACTTGACACCACTATTTTTTCAGAATACTCAAAGCTACAGCCTCAGCCACCTTGATACCATCAATCCCTGCTGAGAGAATCCCGCCCGCATATCCTGCACCTTCGCCAGTCGGGAAAAGCCCTTCTGTATTTAAGCTTTGATAGTTTTCATTGCGTTTAATTTTGATTGGCGAAGACGTTCGCGTTTCTACGCCAGTTAGCATCGCATCTTCCATTGCAAAGCCTTTGATTTTTTTGTTAAATTCAGGAATTGCTTCACGAATAGCCGCGATCGCATAGTCAGGTAGACTCGGACTAAGATCGCATAAATGTACCCCAGGGGTATAGGACGGATTGACTGTGCCTAGAATATTAGACGGGCGATTAGCAAGAAAATCGCCTACAAGTTGTGCTGGAGCAGCATAGGTTCCACCGCCAAGTTCAAAGGCGCGTGATTCTAATTGGCGTTGAAATTCGATACCTGCAAGTGGATGCCCTGAATAGTCATCGGGACTAATGCCGACAACGATACCGCTATTGGCATTCCGTTCATTGCGTGAATATTGGCTCATACCATTAGTAACTACTCGACCTATTTCAGAAGTTGCAGCTACCACTAACCCTCCTGGACACATACAGAAGCTATAGACAGAGCGCCCATTTTGGCAATGGTGAACTAATTTGTAATCCGCAGCACCTAAAAGTTTGTGTCCTGCGCGATCGCCGAATCTTGCGTGATCAATTAAATCTTGGGGATGTTCAATTCTGAAACCAATTGAGAACGGTTTGGCTTCGATGTACACGTCGCGATCATAAAGCATTTGAAAGGTATCACGGGCGCTATGACCAACAGCTAGAACGATATGATTACTGGCAATATATTCTCCATTAGAGAGTGTAAGCCCTTGGACTTTGCCATTTTGAATGTCGATGTCTTCTACTCGACTTTGAAATCGAACTTCACCACCTAAAGATTCAATTTTGGCGCGGATATTTTGGACAATGCCGACAAGTTTGAATGTGCCAATATGGGGCTTGTTGATATAGAGAATTTCAGGAGATGCGCCAGCATTCACAAATTCAGTGATAACTTTGCGCCCATAGTGTTGTGGATCTTTGACTTGGCTGTAGAGTTTGCCGTCCGAGAAAGTGCCTGCGCCGCCTTCACCAAATTGAGCGTTAGATTCAGGATTAAATTCTGCTTTCTTTTTCCAAAAGTTAAAAGTGTCAGCCGTGCGATCGCGTACTGCTTTCCCACGTTCTAAAATGATTGGACGGAAGCCCATTTGCGCTAAGATAAGTCCCGCAAACATACCTGATGGTCCCATCCCGATTACAATAGGACGATTCGCCAGATTGCTAGGAGCCTTTGCTACATAGTGATAGCTCATGTTTGGAGTAAGCATGACATGAGGATCTTTTTTGAAGCGATCGCATATTTTCTGCTCTTCTACTATTTCAACATCGACAATATAAACTAAATAGATATCTGTCTTCTTACGAGCATCATAACTCCGCTTAAAAGTTGTATAACTAATTAATTCTTCAGGATTAATTTGTAGCTTTTTGAGAATGGCAGATTTAAGATCATCTTCAGAATGATCGAGGGGAAGTTTAATTTCAGTAATTCTTAACATAATCAATACAATTTATGTTTTATTAACTTTAGCTGTTGCTTGAGAAGATCGCGCTAATCTCAAAAAAAGTTTTCCTATCTGCGATCACTTTACTAAAACTCATCTCATTTTCTACATTATTGTTGCTTCTAAATCTTCAGAGGTTAAGCGCAATGATAATAATTTGGAGATTTGGTTCCCAATCCTAATATAGCTCGTATTTCATTAACTGGCAGGGTAACGTTCCATTCAATACGGCAGTTCGTTCGGCACACTTCAATCCGATTGTTTGTGATAGTTGTTTATTGCCGCTCAGGACAAAAGCTGTCCATCCCTTAAAACGTTGTTTCAGTACATTCCCTAATTCTTTATAAAAAGCGCCCAAATCACTATCTCTTCCTAATCTCTCACCATAGGGAGGATTGCAGAACAGAACTCCACTATCAGCAGGAGCAACTACTTCTGAAAGATCTAATGCGGAGAAATAAACATGATTTGACAAGCCACAGTTTTTGGCATTAACGATCGCTTGATCGACCACTTCAGGATTGCGATCGCTACCCCAGATTGGTGCAGGCAATGTATCTAAGCGGTTATCATCTGCTTCTTGGATCAGTTGTGCTAAAAGATCTTGGTCAAAATCTAGCCAAGTCTCAAACCCAAAGCTATCTCGGAACATTCCAGGCGCAATATTGAGAGCTTTTAAACTTGCTTCTAAGGGTAAAGTTCCTGAACCACAGAGAGGATCATAAAACATCTGATCGGGTTGCCAACCTGACATTTGAATTAAGGCGGCAGCTAAAGATTCTTTAAGGGGGGCGGCTCCTACCGCAGGTCGATAACCGCGACGGTGCAAACTACTACCAGAACTATCGAGGCTGACTGTACAGCCATTGTCATCAATATGTACGCCGATCCTCAAATCTGCTTCCTGTACATCCACATCCGATCGCTCACCAAATTTATCTTTCTGCTGATCGACGATC
>JAYVVP010000368.1:0-7976 GCA_043786935.1 Pseudanabaena sp.
CAAGTCGAGCAAATCAAGCAGGTCAAAATCCTGACTTATCGCTCTGACAATAATTATTTAGCATGGCAAAATGAAATTGACTTTGGTGATAGCACTAAAGAAGTCTTAGCAATTCCACAAATTGCTGATAATTCTGATTTAGGACAAGATCAAAACATGAATCTTGTTAATAATCAAAAAGGGATTATCCTAGTACAAAAGTTATCTCAAATCCAGCAAAACTTGCAAGAATATCAAGACATTATTGTCCGCTTCACAGACGAGCAGGTTGGTACTGTCCGATGCTTGACTACACTTACTGAATTAATTCAGGTGATCAGTAAGCCAAGTTTTTTATTTGCCGCAGTTGCGTCTAATCCTAACTTGCGTAGTCTGCTCGATACGATCGCCGAATCTAGCCAGACTGACGAGCATGGCGATCAGGTAATTACGAACCTATCAATATTACAACCTGGTCAACAATGGCAAAAAGCTAAAATTCGGCTTGTTTCTAAAATATTTTTAGAACCTGCGGAAGACCAAAATGAGCCAGAAGATAAACATCAAGGATTGACGTTAGACTTAGAAAAACCTGAATCTCAACCGAATATTTATCCAGAGATAAATATTCCTAATCTAGAGAATCCTCAAATTGACGTTGAAAACTTGAGTGCTAATTCAGATGTAAACGTAAGTTTAGAATCTAATTCAGACTCGATTACTGCTGGTTCATTATTTGAGGATTTTTCAGAATCTTCATCACCAGCTTTACAAATAATTGATGATGTAACCGAAATTGCTGATTTGTCTGATTCACTATTTACTGAGGACGTAACCGAAATTGCTAATTTATCTGATTCCTTATTTGATGAGTTCATGGATTCTAGTAATGTAGAATTATCTGCGAATCAAATAGTTCAGCAAGTAAATGATGAAACAGCACCCAATGATTTAGATAGCGATTTATTTGATAATTTTTCATTTGAAGAGCGATCGCCTACTAGCAATTCTCTGGAATTGGATGTAACTGAGTTAGAAGAAAATTATATTGATGCAATTAAGCCAAGAATTCCTAAACAAAATTTAGAAAAACTACTAATGTTAATAAATGAGGAAGATCAGACTAAACAACTTATTGATAACAAAGACATTAATAAGAATAAAAACACAAATTCCTTAGATTCTGATCTTGGCGCAGTAACTATAGAGCGCATATTAGGAAATATGGAAACGATCACTTTAAGTGGCTCAGCGACAAAACCATCGTCAGATTTCGTTACTCTTGAAGATTTTTCACAAGATTTGGGGTCTGACGGATTTTAAAAAATCTCTGTTGCAATTTTTGTTAGTAGGTAAAAACCAGAGAGTAGTCTATTCTCTGGTTTTTTTAGTACAAGTAATGACATCTACAGTAAGCAAGAAGAGTTCAAAATACCTTCCTTGCTATGTTTTGGTTAATTGCTCACAAATCTCGACTAGACGAAAGTTAGCGGGGAATTTCCCATCTTTTTTAATTTGTTTAATATAGTCTGATGGGATACGCCAAAGAAGTTTGCCGTCTAGAGCTTTAATAACATCACCGTGATCAATTACTCCAGCGACCGAGCCTACAGATGATCGCACTATCAAATAACGTAATTGTTTTTGTTCAAGTAGATTCACAATTGTTGAGATTTTATCTTTAAGTTCAACCGTATCGATTTCATCAAGAGGTTTGGTTAGAGATAGTAAAGATTGTGATTGCCATTCGTTGCTGTCAATATGGCGAATAGCTTCGGAGGAGATGATGCCGCGATCGCGGCCATTGGAAGAAGCGATATAAATGGGATTTGCGTCCTTATCTTCCATTAGTAAAAATTTATCTGCAAAATCTCGCAATGAAATTTCAGCATCTACTAAGCGAAAATCGCGTGTCATTGTAGATTCGGCATCAAGTTTGAGTAGTGCTTGTTGTAAATTGTTGAGATAAAGATAGCTACCTGCACTACCAAAAAGAAACCATCCCAAAATGATTAAAAAGATGCCACTAAAACTACTGAATGATAGTAAGCCCCCGAAAATTATCATTAAGATTCCGAAAAGCTGCCCTGATCTGGCTGCCCAACGGATACCGACAAAGCGATCGCCTGTTAGTTTCCAAATGACAGCTTTAAGAATATTTCCACCTTCAAATGGCAACGCAGGAATGAGGCTAAGCACACCAAATACAAGATTGATTTCAGCAAATTTTAAGGCTACTAATGTCCATATAGTGCGAACATTGCCGATAATGTCGGGTAAAGCATCAATTATTTTGGAATTGCTAGAAAAAATTAGTTCTCCAGCAATTAGCCAAACCGATAAAAAGCCGATCGCACTTAAAAATAAGCTTACAAAAGGACCAGAAATGGCAATGCTAAATACTGAGAACGGATCTTTAGATTCACGCTCATCTGTAGAGGCTGCAGCCATAAACTGAATATTTATAGTATTGATTTCTACGCCCCGAGCCTTAGACATGAGAGCATGAGCAACTTTATTTAAAGCGATCGACAAAAAGAAAAGAATTGCGGTGATTGCTCCGTAGCCTAATGAAAAAGATGGCGATAACTTAGTATAGGCAGCACTCAAAAGAACAGCTAGAAAGCCGAGTATGAGAAACCATGATGAGTCAATATATAGGGGAATGCCAGAAATGCTGCCGATGCGGATACCGCCTCTCATGATGTTGTCTGTCCTAAGTTTTATTAGTGGGCTTTGCTGATGGTCGTTGAAAGCTATGCATAATATTTTATAGCAACCGCCAAGATGTTTAAGGGTAATGGAATCCGAAGCATATTTTATTCTTGGTTATTTTTGGCTAGAAAGATAAGCGATCGCGTCATCTTTATTAGTAATTTCACCGTCAAGCATCGCCCACTGCAAACGCTGTAACATTTCTCCCATCTGTTTACCTGTGACATAGCCAAGTTGTTTGAGATCTGTACCTGTTAACGGTGATTTGATCATTTGCCATTTTGTTAAATAATGCCAGAGAATTCGTCTTTGAGTAGATTCGCAATTGGACCCTGCCAAAATTAAAGTCTGAATATCAAATCTTTGCAAATTTTGAGTGATTTCCGAAATTTTATGAGATTTATTAGCTAAGTTCTGTAAATTTATTAGCAAATCGGCTAATTTAATTTGCCTAGTTTTTTGTTCAGGAGTTAACCCAAGATCGAGTTGCGTAGAGATTTGATGGGGCAAGTAAGATATCAATAACTCCACACCTAACTGAATAGGTGATTGAATCGATAAGTATGTTTTGTTATTTAAGCGATTGAGTAAACTTAGCCAATGTTGCGATCGCCGCCAATGGCGACCAAAAGAATTGTCTAGATCATCAGGCAATCGTAAATCTGGATGAATGCATCGCAATATATTTAACTTTTGCAATAACCTAAACATTTGTCCTGCCTTGAATTCTGACAAAGTGTAAAGCACCTCTGAACGCAACCTCGCTCCACCGATCGCATCATGCATTCCACTTGAAGTAGTAGCCATAATTTCAGCATAGGTTTCAGGTGCGATCGCAAAATCTAGACGCACTGCAAATCTCACTGCGCGAAATAAACGGCGAGGGTCTTCGGCAAAACTTCCTTTACGAATAGCGCGAATTTGTTTATTCCCTAAATCTTCTAACCCCTTAAAGCAATCAATCACTTCAAATGTAGGACAAAAGCTGGAATCAAGCTTTACAGCCAGAGCATTTACCGTAAAATCTCGCCGTCCTAAATCCTCTTCCAATGTTGTCGCTATAACTTGTGGATTAGCTCCCGCATAGTCGTAAGTCTCGCGCCGCGCCGTCGCCATATCGATCGCAAAATCTTGCCATAACAATTCAGCAGTCTGAAACTTTTCATGGATTTGTAATTTTGATTCAGGAAAAATCTCATGCAAAGCGATCGCTACTTTTATTCCTGCCTTCTCTGCTCCATCGAATACCAAATCAAGATCTTTAGGAAAAACTTGAGACTTTTGTCCTTCTCTAAATATGTCATCAAATATGGCATCGCGGACAATTCCACCCACTGCAAACGCTCTTAAATTTAGATCGTCAGCAATTTGGGCGGTCGTTAAGATAATTTGCCATTGCAGAGGACTAAAAAAGCGCTCAAAGTTTCTCAAATACATTCTTTTTAATTTATTTAGCTTACTTTGTAAGCCTTGATTAATGAGAGTGTCCCGAAGCGATGGATTTACTCAAGTTAACGTTGTTCAGGATGGCAAAGCATGGGATTACTACTGTCGCAGTTGTCATTGATTGCAGCAATTAACTGATATAAACGACCAAAATCATGTTGATTGAAATGCAAAATTAAGCGCGGTAAATCAATAATATGCAGCTCATTCGACTCTATCGCTAATGCTTGACTGCGCTCAATCTTCCCTGTGATCAGAATATCGCTGAAATTTTCATTTAAGCGATCAAGATGCTTATCAGTAATTTCGATATGCAAGCGGATTATAAATACATCATCAATCCATCGACAAGAATGATAAACGCTATAAAACGAATTAATGAAATGGCAAGCCTCATCAACATCATCAGTGATTTTATATAAGCTGCGATCTTCTTTAGTAATTAACCCTCTTTCAAGCAAATTATTTTGGACAAATTTATCCCAATCCTTCCAGTAGTTACCTTGTTTCTTGTCTAGCAATACCATCGGACGCGGAGTTGTTCGTCCCGTTTGACAAAGCGTTAAACATTCAAAAAATTCATCCTGCGTCCCAAATCCCCCCGGAAAAAGGGCGATCGCATCACTTTCTTTGACAAAATATAATTTACGAGTAAAAAAATAATTAAACTTGACTAATCGCGAAGCCTCCCACACAAATCCATTGCTCGATTGCTCAAACGGCAAATTAATATTTAAACCAAAAGAATTATTGCCAGCACCCTCATTCCCAGCCGCCATAATTCCGCCTCCCGCCCCTGTAATCACCATAAATCCTTGTTTAGTGATCTTCTCAGCAAATTCATAGGCTTGCTGATATTCAGGCGCATTCTGATCAGTACGTGCCGAACCAAAAATACTGACTTTACGATTAAAGCGATGTGGATAAAACATGGCGATCGCCTGACGCATATCCTGCAACGAACCTGCCAAGATCTTCCAGTCTAGACGTTCCGCATTTGTCTGACTGATTTGGGCGATCGACTGTAATGCACTATAAATTAGCTCTCCATGCTTGGTCGATTCGAGATTATCAACCAACTCATGCAAGTCATCAGCAAGAGCCTTAATGTCTGAATGTGAAGGAAATGTAGCCATAGAATAATTTTAATAGATGAGGGTCTTAAGCGCTGCCATCGCTTGAAAGATCTCAAGGTCATAACTCGCATCTACCCTCTACTGATAAGATAATAAATAAGTAATAAAAGTTAACAAAGAATTAATAGCTATATATGGCAAACATTAAGTTTGTGAATGAAAGTAAAGAAGCGATCGCCATGGATGGCGTTAACCTTCGTATCAAAGCTCTTGAAAACAACATTGATATCTATAAATTTGTGGCGAAGCTCACTAACTGCAATGGTTATGGGCAATGTGGCACCTGTGTTGTTGAGATTGTGGACGGTATCGAAAACCTTTCGCCAAAAACAGAAGTCGAAGAAAAAAAACTCAAAAATAAACCAAATAATTACCGTCTAGCTTGTCAAACTTTAGTCAATCAAGGCAATGTAAGTGTAAAGACTAAGCCTTAGTAATGTTAAAAGTTAGGCTTCGCGGAGCTTTTACTTTTAATAATAAACTTTGGGCAATAAACTTTTGACAATGAAATGTGCGGTAAAACGTACTCCCTATAAATATCTACAAACAAACGATAAGTGCTAGGTTAGACTAGAACTAACTATTGTCCATGAATCCTTTAGGCAACAGAGAAACCCCGTATGGCGCGTGATTATTACGAAATCCTTGGAGTTGAGCGCGGTATTGACAAAGAGGAGATCAAACGAGCATATCGACGTTTAGCTCGAAAATATCACCCCGATGTCAACAAAGAAGCGGGGGCAGATGAACGATTTAAAGAAATTAACCGAGCTTATGAAGTTCTCTCGGAACCAGAGACTCGCGCCAAGTATGATCGCTTTGGCGAAGCTGGTGTATCAAGTGGCGGCGGCGCACCTGATATGGGCGATATGGGCGGATTCGCTGATATATTTGAAAGCTTTTTTAGTGGATTTTCAGGTACGGGACAGCAACAGCAAGCTCGCCGCCGTAGTGGACCTGCACGTGGTGAAGACCTTAGATTTGATCTAAAACTAGAGTTTCGTGAAGCGATTTTTGGTGGCGAAAAGCAAATCAAAATTTCTCACCTTGAAACCTGTGGTACTTGTAGCGGTTCAGGAGCAAAACCTGGCACCAGACCACGCACCTGTGGCACTTGTAGTGGAAGTGGTCAAGTACGCCGTGCAACTCGTACCCCTTTTGGTAGTTTTACTCAAGTTTCGACCTGTCCGACTTGTAACGGTACGGGACAAACCATAGAAGACAAATGTGAAAGCTGTAATGGTTTGGGACTAAATCAGGTTACCAAAAAACTTAAAATTACGATTCCAGCTGGGGTCGATAGTGGTACAAGATTGCGTGTATCCAATGAAGGAGATGCTGGACAGCGTGGCGGCCCTGCTGGCGATCTTTATGTTTATTTGTTTGTGCAAGCAGATAATGAGTTTGAACGAGAAGGGATTAGTATTCTCTCTGAGATCAAGATTAGCTATCTGCAAGCGATTTTGGGTGACAAGATCGCGGTTAACACTGTTGATGGCAAAAAACCTCTAACAATTCCCTCAGGCACTCAACCTGACACAGTTCTTACCCTTGAAGGATTAGGTGTGCCAAAGCTAGGCAACCCTGTAGCTAGAGGCGATCATATGATCAGAATAAAGGTTGATATTCCTACTAAGATCGGCAATGAAGAACGCGAAACCCTCGAAAAATTAAAAGAAAAGCAAATCGGTAATGCAGCTAAGGGCGGCATTGGTGACATTTTAGGCGGTATCTTCGGCAACCAAAAGTAGGAAAATCTATGTGTATTCAGGTTAGTAAGTCCATTGATCTGCGTGGTGTTCCCTGTCCACTCAGTTTTGTTCGGGCTAAATTGCATTTAGAAAAGTTGGAAATTGGACAATTTTTAGAAGTTTTGCTTGATGGCGGTGAACCAATTGAGCAAGTGCCTAATAGTCTTGTATCTGATGGTCATAAAGTAAAAAGCATTGAAGAGCGCGATCATTTTTTTGCATTAACAATTCAAAAAACATGACTCCAAACCTCCTATGCTGGCTTTAACAGGTACCGTACTGGCTGTACAAGCCAACTTTTATCAGGTCATGCTAGATCATGCTTTTCACCTAGATCAGCTTTTCGATAATGGACAAAGTTCGAGTCAGCTCATTCATGAACTGCTCTGCACTAGACGGGCGCGACTCAAAAAAATTGGTCAACAAATCTGTGTCGGCGATCGCGTCACGATTGAGGAGCCAGATTGGCAAGGAGGACGTGGGGCTATATCAGAAGTAGCGCCGCGCCGCAATCTACTTGATCGTCCTACAGTTGCTAATGTTGATCGTATTTTATTAGTTTTTTCTTTAGCTGAGCCGAGTCTCGATCCCCACCAGTTAAGTCGCTTCTTGGTCAAAGCAGAAAGTATGCAGATCGAGGTCTTGCTTTGCTTAAATAAGCGCGATTTAGTTAGTAATGAAATATGGCAAGCTTGGGGCGATCGCTTAAAGTCTTGGGGTTATCCGCCGATTGCGATTAGTACCTATACCCACGAAGGTATTGAAGATCTTGCTAAATATTTACAAATTGGTGTAACTGTCGTTGCGGGACTTTCAGGTGTTGGCAAATCCAGCCTAATCAATTTACTAGTTCCAAGTCTACAAATTCGGGTTGGGGAAGTCTCGCAACGCTTAGGACATGGGCGACATACAACCCGTCATGTTGAACTGTTTGCATTGCCTGCAGGCG
>JAYVVP010000369.1:0-7940 GCA_043786935.1 Pseudanabaena sp.
ATTTGCTTTCAAACCTACCACAAATAATAATATAAAACCCTTTGCGGGGCTTCGCCCTGCGACCCTTGTCGTAATGGGTTTGATCAACAACTGCTGTAGTTTAGTTTTGCAAACTTTATTAATATATACGCATCCTAAACGAAAACGGATTAACAATTAATGTAAGTTCGGGATAAAAAAACGCTTAATGTTTATTTAATCCTTTTACTTAAACGAGCTAGCTTGCAATGCTTGTAAGCGATCGACCATAAAATGTACTTCGGGAAACCTCTGTAATTGCAACCTGTCAAGTCGGCGCTGCACTTGAGCCGTACTAGTGACAATCCAAACTTGGCGATCGCGTTTCATTGCATCTAAAACTATTGTTTCTATAGCTAGAGTAGCCGTTACCCCAATTGATGGAACTTCACTCAAGTCCAAAATCAAAGCTTGATAATCCTGAACAATGGACATACTTTGAGAAATATTTTTTGCAGAACCAAAGCTCAGCGACCCTCCCAACTGAAACAGTAAAATATTGCCATCGGCACGAGCTAATAATTCCTGTTCTTCAGGTTTAAGGTTGTGGGCAAGACTCGGATCTGTAATGGCTTGAATGCGATCGCTTTGCAAATCAGTCAAACGCTTAATTGTCAATAAATTCGCAATAAAAGCCCCCACTAATACAGCCGTAATTAAATCCACAAATACCGTTAAAAAGATTACCAAGTACATTAAACCTGTACTTTTAAAAGAGAAGTTGTGAACGCGTTTAATGAAACTCCAGTCAATAATATCAATACCAACTTTGAGCAAAAGTCCTGCCAACACTGCATTGGGAATTACTGCTGTCAGAGGTCCTGCCACCAAAACAATCAGTAGAAGTACCAGCGAATGAATCATTCCCGATAAAGGAGTTTTGCCTCCTGCTTGGACATTTACGACCGTCCGCATGGTCGCCCCCGCACCTGACAAGCCACCAAATAATCCTGCGAATACATTGCCAATTCCCTGCCCAATAAGTTCGCGATCGGAGTCATGCTGAGTACGGGTGATACTATCAGCAACTAGAGAAGTTAACAGCGAATCAATCGCTCCCAAAAAGCCTAAGGTCACGCCATATCGCAGCATCTCCGTTAAATCTTGCAGGCTAAAAGTGGGTATGCGTAATTTCGGTAATTCACTAGGAATTAAGCCAATCCGCGAAATATTGGCATCTTTTAAAAATACAACTGATAAAATCGTACAAACCAATAGGGCAAGTAAAGGAGAGGGAAAAACGCGATTGAGTTTAGGCGGAGCTAAAAAGACAATCAGTAAAGTGAGTATTCCTAAACCTAAAGCCACAGGATTTGGCTGGCTAATATGAACAGATAATTGCTTAAATGTCTCTAGGACTGCACCTGAACCTGCATAACCTAGCAATGGCGGTAATTGCAGCACGATGATAATTGCCCCGATCCCAGACATAAAGCCAGAGATAACGGTATAAGGCATTAGGGTGATGTACTGCCCCAGTTTCATCACACCTAACAAGATTTGAAATAAGCCGCCGAGCATGACTATCGTAAAAGCAATCGCTAAAGCCGTTTCGGGACTATCTTTGTGAGTTGCCATCACTGAGGCAATCACTGATGTAATTACGACCGTCATCGGCCCTGTTGGTCCTGATATCTGAGCAGGTGTACCACCAAATAATGATGCAAAAAAGCCTACAAAAATTGCGCCATAGAGTCCCGCGATCGCCCCAGCACCAGAAGCAACTCCAAAGGCTAAAGCTAGGGGAAGTGCGACAATTGAGGCTGTGATTCCGCCAAACAAATCGCCGCGCCAATTCTGAAAATGAATTTTATTGATTAGTTGCATGGTGGAGCAGTTTAAGATTTGGAAGTCATAACTAATTCTTGGGGATTTGTAAAATTTCCGCAGCAGTTAACTCAAGATTAGCAAATAATACTTTGGCAAATATTGGCGAAGCGATCGCTTGATCGCCCTCATAAATCTTCTCTTCATAAAAACCTTCCACCCATTCAAACACCGTTACCTTTTGCGCGATCGGATCAACAATCCAATATTCCGCAATCCCTCGCGCCGCATACTCCGAGCGCTTATAGCGATAATCACGACTAGCTTGATTTGGACTGACCACCTCAACTACCAACAACGGTGGCGGCATATCCATAAACACCAGCGATCGCGTAGCCCCTGACATAGCGATCGCTAACTCTTCCGAATAAACTACCAAATCAGGAACACGAACACCTACCTGTCCACTATTCACAGCAACCTCGGCTTTCATCCGCATCCGATAGAAGGGAATACCTAATTGAGAAAAATAGATCAATAAAAATACTGCGATCCGTTGATTGATATCACTTTCTGAAGACACAGGAATTAATTCTCCATTTTCCAACTCATACAAAGTATCCGTACCATCGTCATAGTTGAGGAAATCCTCAAAGGTCATTTTTTTAGCGATCGCAAGTGTCATGGCTCTTTCTCCAACGCTCGTATCTTGTCTTGATTATCACTTAGCCTGCAAAACCTGCGCGGCTGTTAGTTGCAAATTGCTCAGCACAAAAGAAGCGATCGCTTGATCACCTTCATAAATCTTCTCTTCATAAAAACCATCCACCCATTCGAGAATGGTCACGCGAGATTGAATCGGATCAACAATCCAATATTCCGCAATGCCACGCGCTGCATATTCTGATCGCTTATAGCGATAATCTCGACTGCTTTGATTTGGACTTACCACCTCAACTACCAGTAACGGCGCTGGCATCTCTGACATCACCGTGGATCGCTTAGCTCCCTCCATTGCGATCGCTAACTCCTCAGAAAACACGACCAAATCTGGAACTCGCACCCGCGAACCCGTGGTCACAATTTCTGTCTTCATCGACAAGCGATCAGCAGGAATATTTTGTTGAGAGAAACAAATAAGAATAAACATCGCAATCCGCCGATTGATTTCACTTTCAGCTGTCATTAATATTAGTTCTCCGTCTTCAAGCTCATACATTGCATCTGTACCATCGTCATAACTAAAAAACTCCTCAAGAGTCATAGTCTGAGATACAGGTTTCTCTAGCGTGATTGCCATAACTTGCCTTACCTTCTTGTAAAAACATCAATAGCTCGATCTATTATTGCAGTTATGTTTAAAATCAGAATCGTTTTAGTTGAGACGGCAGGAGCGCGAAACCTTGGCTCAGTGGCGCGCGTGATGAAAAACTTTGGGCTGTCGGAATTGTGGCTAGTTAATCCTAAATGCGATCGCTATAGTGAAGAAGCAATGCATATGGCTGTCCATGCCCCAGAGATTTTAGATAATGCAAAGATTGTCGATAATTTGCCTGAAGCGCTAGTGGGATGTCAGAGAGCGATCGCTACCGCAGGTCGAATTGATAAAGGCGAAATGAAAGTGACTACACCGTCTCAAGGGTTGAGTTGGCTCTCACAGGTTTCAAATAGTAAAATTACAAATAGTAAAATTGCGACTAGTGCGATCGTGTTTGGGGCAGAAGATCGAGGCTTAAGCAATACGGAGATTCAATACTGTCAGAAAGTGATGCGAATTCCTGTAAATCCTAACTATCCTTCGCTAAATTTGGCGCAAGCAGTGGGTATTTGTTGCTATCAATTGCAACTGCTGTGGGACAATTCCCAAGGTCACGAAAATTTGACTAGCCAAATCGCGCAAGATTTGATAAAGTCTGCACCCATAGACCTAGCCACCCGCGAAGATATAGAAGCTTGCTACCAGCAACTTGAAGCAGTATTGCTAAAAATCGGCTATGTTTATCCACATACAGCCGTGCATCGGTTGCGAAAGTTTCGACATATCTTTGATCGCGCTAATCTGAATCCATCAGAGGTAGCGATGTTGCGGGGGGTTTTGCGCCAAGTCAATTGGGCTACCGCTCATCTTGACTAAATCAGTAGAGACATTTTGTATCGGAGTTATAAATAGCAGTGGAACCAAAAAACTTTTCATCGCCTGACGCTACCCAAAAAAGTCGGGAAGCGCGTTTAAGTAAGTTGCGAGAGCGTCGCACTAAGGCTGTGACAAGCACTAATGAATCTGTTCCTCGTCCTATTAGTTCCGATTCTAAACCTCGCCTTTTGCGATCGCCAGAACCCATCATTGACAATCGATTTCCTAGCCATTTTGAAGGGCGTGGACACGAGAGTAAAGTCAAGCCTTTACCCAATCGTCAAGGCAGAATTGAAGCACGCCCAGATCAGCGTCAAGATCAGCGCCCCGAAAATAAAAACGACTTAAGAACTCGTCGAAAATCTGCAAATAATCGCCCGATCCCCATTAAATCTTCTACCAAGTCTTGGGGTTGGCAAGTTATCCGTCTCGCGATCGCAGGGATTGGTTTGAGTGTGATCGCAGGGACAGCGATCTCGTTTTGGCAAAATCAGCAATCTGGGCGAGCAAAAAACATTATTCCTGAAGCGATCGCTAAAGAAGATGTCAATAAAGCTGAAAAAGATATCACTCCCCTCGTTCTCAAAACTGAAGCCACATCACTGCTAACTAAGATTAAAGACCTAGCCGCCAAAGAAAAAGATTTATCCATGCAAATGATGGTGGTTGATCTTGACTCTGGCGCATATGTGCAGATTGGTGCAAATCAACCGATCGCTGCGGCAAGCACAATCAAGACTCCTATTTTGGTTGCCTTTTTTCAGGATGTGGATTCTGGCAAAATTAAGCTTGATGAACAATTAGAAATGACTGCTGATGTCAAAGTTGGTCAAGCTGGTGAACTGCAATATTCACCCACAGGTACAAAAATTTCGGCATTGGAAACTGCTACTAAAATGATCGTGATTAGTGACAATACAGCCACTAATATGATCATCAAGCGTCTTGGCGGATTTGCCGCACTCAATCAACGATTTAAGTCTTGGGGATTGACTTCAATCGTACTTAACACTCAACTCCCTGATCTTGAGGGGACAAATACGATTAGCACTCAAGATATGGTGACTTTATTATCAATGCTTGATCGCGGTAAGCTGATCGAACCACGCAGTCGTGATCGCTTTATGGATATCATGCGCCGCCCCGTTACCAATACGCTGTTACCACAAGGTATCGGTGAAGAAGCAAGGATTATTCACAAAACAGGGGACATTGGTTTAGCCGTTGGCGATGCAGGAATTGTCGATATGCCAAGCGGTAAGCGCTATGCGATCGCGGTAATGGTCAAGCGTCCTGACAACGATCAACGCGCCAATGAATTAATCCGCCAAATCTCACGGGCAACTTACGAACATTTCCGCACTGGCGGTATACCAGCTATCACTAACTCTACGCCTCCCACAACTACAACTTCAACAGATTCGATAACTCCTTCCAATCCCAGCAACAGCGGCTCTAGCATCATTGAAAATATCCCCATACCTTTACCAAATGCTTCCCCTAATTCATCACCCAGTTTGACCAACCCATCGGAAGTAACTCGCCAAAATCGACCATAAGCAAGTGGGGCGTGAAGCTGTCTAAGTTAAATAAAAAGCCATGCAAAGCGTGGCTTTTTATTTTTTATGCTGGCTTTTTACCATGCTCTCTTGGTTGCGAAATATCTGTGGCTTTAGATTCAGGAATGGGTGAGGTGCGATCGCTATTAATGCTGTTATGGGGTAAAGGCTGATCAGCGATCGCGGCTTCGATATTTGCTGCCATAATTTCGCGAGGGATCGCACCAGCGGCATCACCGATCACCTTATTTGCACGATCTAAGAAAATAAAGCGAGGAATCCCATCAACCCGATATTTAGTTAATTCGGGTAACCACTTGTTATTGTCCACATTCAGCATCACAAAATTCATGCGATCGCTATATTCTTTTTCGAGAGACAAATTATCCGCTGCCATCGACTGACAAACCGTACACCAATCCGCATAAAACTCAATCGTGGTGGGATTACCATTAGCGATCGCCTGATCAATCGGACTTGCCGCCGCCGCTACTGCATCAAGTGAGGTACTGCTTCGCTGTGTCTGAAAACCAAAAAATAGCGCAGTGGTCAGGAGAATAGCAGCGATCGCCACTAATAAATTTCGCAATTTATAAGCATTAGGTGTAGTAGGAGTCGGACTAGATGAATTCATAACAAGAATTAATTTACTGGAAGTACTATTCCCATTATGCCTAGCGTACTATGCTTAAGCAATTTACGAAATCAACTATGAGTAACTCCGCAAATTCTTTTGATCCCGATCAGTATGACCTTACCGAAACCAAGCTAACGCTTAGCGAAAAGATGGCTTATGGTGCGGGTGATCTTGGTACATCGATTACCACAAATCTGCTCTCATTCTTTTTATTATTCTTCTTTACTAATGTCGCAGGACTTGACCCTGCTCTGGCGGGATTAGTTTTATTAATCGGCAAAATCTGGGATGCCGTAAATGATCCAGTTGTGGGTGTACTCAGCGATCGCACCAAGTCCAAAATGGGAAGACGGCTGCCTTGGATGATCTATGCCGCGATTCCCTTTGGATTGGCGTTCTTTGCTCAATGGCTTGTTCCTTTTCCTAACGATAAAACACTTTTGTTTTGGTATTACGTAGTCGTAGGCATTGTCTTTAATACCTTTTTCACTGCTGTTAACTTGCCCTATACCGCACTCACACCTGAGATTACCCAAGATTATAACGAGCGAACTACCCTCAACACTTTCCGCTTCAGCTTCTCAATCGGGGGGAGTATTCTCTCTCTTTTTATTGCCCAGTTAATTTTTGCCTTCTTTAAAGATCCTGCTCGACAAACTGGTAGTTGTGATACGGGCGGAACCCAATATATTGTCCTCGGTGCTGTCTGTGCGATTATTTCTAGTCTCTCAATTTATTGGTGCGTTTGGGGCATTAGACGAAGGGCGATCGCTAGCGATCGCAAACGCTTACACAATGAATCTCTAGACACTCATGACGAACTAAGCTTTGTTGAACAGTTAAAAGTTGTCTTTAACAATCGTCCATTTCTCTATGTAATCGGTATCTATTTCTGTTCATGGCTAGCCCTCCAAATCACCGCTTCGATCATTCCCTACTTCGTAGTGAATTGGATGAAGATGGGAGAGAATGATTTCATTCTAGTTACGATCGCTGTCCAAGGTACTGCCCTAGTAATGTTGTCAGTATGGAGCGCCATCAGTAAGAAATATGGTAAAAAGGCGACCTATTCTATGGGTTCAGGAATTTGGATTATTGCCCAAGCAGGTTTATTTTTCTTGCAACCTGGACAGGTTGTGATGCTCTATATTCTTGCGATTATGGCAGGTTGTGGCGTTTCTACTGCTTATCTAATTCCTTGGTCGATGATTCCCGATGTTACCGATCTCGATGAACTAGAAACAGGTCAGCGCCGCGAAGGTATCTTCTACGCTTTCATGGTTCTATTACAAAAGTTTGGTTTAGCGGTTGGATTATTCTTATTAGGTCAAGGCTTAGCATTAGCAAAATTTGCTGAAAAAGTACAATGTCAGCCTTCACCTGTGCAGCCTGATTCAGCATTATTTGCGATCCGCCTAGCGATCGGTCCCTTGCCAACGATCGCCTTAGTGATTGGTTTAGGCTTGGCATATTTCTATCCCATCACTCGCGAAGCTCACTCAGAAATATTAATGCGGCTTGCAGAAAGAAGAAGACAACAAAGTGAATAATCAAAAATCACCCAACGAGTGCTTTTTGATTTAAATTTGATTTAACTAATATGAGTGGGAAGTCCCGCACTCTATCCGTTTACAGAATGAGTGGCGGGATGAAAACGAACCAGAAAATAAATTGAGCGACTGCGAATCAATACTTCTAATTCAGTGCTTTCATCAATATTTATCTATAAAAAAATCCCCTCGCAAGAGGGGATTTTTTTATTCAGAAATCAAACTCTCAGATTAACCGTTGATAGCAGGAGCGCTCATCGCGACAGGTGCTACAT
>JAYVVP010000370.1:0-2791 GCA_043786935.1 Pseudanabaena sp.
TTGGCTTCGACTACGCTCAGCCAGCGTATACCGATAGCTGAGCGTAGTCGAAGCTTCTCTTAAATAATTTAGAATTGCTATGGTTTGATCAATATTGGGTTAAAGAGCAAGGTGCTTTAACTCAAAAAACGCGGTAAATGCATATTGGCGATTCGCTCCGCTACGCATTTACCATATCTTTTATTTAAGGAATCGCTACAGTAGGATCGACTTTATAACTATTGACAACGCGATCAAAAGACTCCTTTAGCTCAGGAATTTGATCAGCAACTCCGCCAGTTGTAATCAGCGAAATCTTATTGCCATTACGACTGATAAAGCTGTTACCTTGCACCTTAGCTGTAATGGTTTTGATCGACTCATCATAGCTCCATACAATTTGCACACTGCCATCTTTTTGTTGGATAGGCTTTTCGGAAACAAATTTAGGTCTAGAACCAAAAGTTGATTTTAAAAATGTTTCTAAAAGTGTAGTTAATTGTTCAGGTGTAGTTTCTGATGGTGCTTTGAAAACATCGACGGTGAGTAATGCATTTTTAGTGGGATCAAACCATAAAACAATCACCTCATTTGGTTTTTTGTTTTCTGTGGGCTTCCAACCCTTAGGTACATCAATTTGGAATAGTCCAGAGGGGTGTTTGTAAGGTTCTAAGCCATCAATTTTGACTTTAATGATTCGAGCATCATTCTTAGTTGTAGATTCAGTTTTTGTTGTGGCAACACTTTTAGACTCAGGTGTTTTTGGCGCAGTGCTAGCGATCGATGCAGCAGGACTAGGTTTTTCACTGGTTTTGTTGTCAGGTGTACAACTTCCGAGCAAACTTCCTAAAAGGGCGATCACGCTAAAAGTAGCAATTATAGAATTAGTTTTTATCATTTTTATCTAAGCTTTTAAGGAATAGAAAGACTACCATTTACAATCTGACTGTTGGATATTTTAACGAAAGAGTCCTTCATTTCCATAAATTTCGGCTCGATCGCTCCAAAAGTTAAAATGGCAAGCTTGTTATTAGTGCGTTGCAATTTACTATTAGCCTGAAATTTAACTTTTTTATTACCCATTGTCACAGTTGATGTCCATTCAATCACAATATTTCCTGTTTCTTCAATCACAGGCGATCGCATTGAGAAATCGGACTGATTACCATACATTCCTTTGATTATTACTGCAAAAATATCAGCTAAGCGATTTTCAGGAATTTCGCTGGGAGGCACAAAAATATTTGCAGAAATAGTCGCCCGTCCTGCTTTTTCATTCCAAGTTACCAGTAATTCACCTATTTGACTATTATCAATAAGCTGCCAATTTTTTGGCACACTCATTTCTAAAAGCCCTGAACGATGCTTATAAGCTTCCAGTTCGCCAATCTCTAATTCAGGTAACTTGCTAAGGTCGCTCACAGGGCTAGGTAAACCAATTGATGAAGTTGCTGGAGTCGGTGTGACTTTAGCCGTATCGACTTGTCGCTTGGGCAAATTATTGTTAGCAGTATTTGAGTTATTACAAGCAGTAAATAAACCTGTAGCGATCGCTAACAGCAATAAAATCGATATCTTGCTCGACACCTTTTGGAAAAGAAACATAATGTTGCGCTCTAATCAAATTATCCAAACTGCAATGCTTGACCACGCGCCTCAGGATTAACTGTGCCATTGGCAAACACAACTTGACCACCAACAATTGTTGTCACTGCCCAGCCTGTAAGTTCCCATCCTGCAAACGAACTCCAACCACATTTGGTCAACAAATCTTCATTACGCACTGGTTTATAGTTGTGGAGATCAACTAGCACTAAGTCAGCATCCCAACCGACGCGAATCTCTCCCTTATTGGCAATTTTGTATGCTCTGGCAACATTTCTGCTCATCCATTCGCTGACCTGATGCACGGTGCAACGTCCTGAGATCGCTTGAGTTAACATCAGTGGCATAGAAGTTTCTACACCTGGCATTCCTGATGGAACATTGGCAGGCTCTAGCAACACAGTATCAGTAGAGGATTTTTCGAGCGTAGCTGATGAAATATCCTGACTTGCAGCTAGCCCTTTCTCCGCTAATGTATGCGGTGCATGGTCAGTGGCAATAAGGTCAATCACGCCATCTAACAAAGCTTGCCATAATATTTCTTGATCGCGGGGCGATCGCAATGGTGGGTTCATTTGAGCAAGCGATCCCATTTTCTCGTAAGCACTGATATTCATGAATAGATGCTGGGGCGTTACTTCCGCTGTGACCCATTCAGGCTTATCTTGACGCAATAATTCAGCTTCCTCGCCAGTAGACATATGCAAGATATGCAAACGCCGTTTATATTTTTTGGAAAGTTTTAAAGCTAGTTGAGTCGCATTAAGCGCTGCTTGATTATCTTGAATGATTGAGTGCAACGCAGGCTCTTTACTACCTGCAAATTCCTTGCGTCGCTGGGCAATCCGCGCTTGATCTTCAGCATGAACAGCAATTAAGCGATCGCCTTGAGAAAAAATCCGATCTAAAATTTCTTCTTGATCAATCAGCAAAGCGCCATGCATCGATCCCATAAATATTTTGATGCCACAAGTAGGATTTGCACTAAGCAAATCAGGTAAAACCTCAGCAGTCGCACCAATAAAAAAGCCGTAATTAACGACACATTTACTAGCTGCACGGCTAAGTTTGTCATCAAGCGCCGCTTGTGTAATTGTGAGCGGACGAGTATTCGGCATTTCTAAAAAGCTAGTCACTCCGCCCTTAGCACAAGCATGACTCGCCGTCCGCAAATCTTCTTTATGCTCTAGCCCTGGTTCACGAAAAT
>JAYVVP010000371.1:0-2791 GCA_043786935.1 Pseudanabaena sp.
TACTCAAGTCGATTCCATTCATATCGCTTCTGCTGAGATTGACTCCCGCAAAGTTGCGGCGACCTGCTTGGTAGCTATTGATTAGTTCACTGACTTCCATTAGTTCTTAAATAGGTACATTTTTTAAATAGGTACATTTGGCTTGTAAAGATTGGGAAGTATTCCTCTAAATCTTGATCTTTATTCATCTTCATTCATCTCAATTTCCATTGCTTCTAAGATTTCTTGTTCTTGAGCCACAAAATCTTCTTCGCTAATATCACCTAGATCGAACCGTAGTTGTAAACTGGTGAGGCGTTTTTGAAGATTTTCTTGTTGTTCTAATTCTTCAGTAGCTCTTTCTTCAATTTGCTCTGCAATCCACATTAGTCCATCGAGCGGTGCTGTCAGTAGTTGCCATATCATTGAAAAATGTACTCCTTATAAAACTTATATACGTTGGGTATATCGAGAAAAGTTCGATATACCAATCATCAAACTTATGCTAAACGTTGCTTACCAATATGGGGTACGTCCCCTGTTATTTTTACTTGATCCTGAAGCAGCCCATCATCTCGCGATCGCTATTTGTCATCAAATTAGTGAGTCATCTTCACTCAAGGCGATCGCTAAATCTATCTTTTACTATAACGACTCGCGGCTATCACAAACTCTTTGGAATCTAAAATTTGAGAATCCTGTGGGCTTAGCGGCAGGTTTTGATAAAAATGCTGAAGCGATCGGGGCATGGGAAAATCTCGGATTTGGGTCTGCCGAAGTAGGAACAATTACTGCCCAAGCTCAATCTGGCAATCCGCAGCCACGTTTATTTCGCTTACCAAGCGATCGCGCTGTACTAAATCGGATGGGTTTTAATAATCGTGGTGCAGCCGTGACGGCAGATTATCTCAAAAGCTATTTACAAGCCAATAAACTAAGTATTCCCCTTGGTATTAATCTCGGCAAATCCAAGATTACGCCCCTAGAAGCTGCCAAATTTGACTATGCCGAAAGTTTGCGATCGCTTTATGATTTTGGCGATTATTTTGTTGTCAATGTCAGTTCGCCTAATACGCCCAATTTACGAGATTTGCAAGCTATTGATCAGCTAAGCGCAATTCTAGCGGAGCTAAATCCGATTAATGTAAAAAACAAACCAATTCTCGTAAAAATTGCTCCCGACTTGGACGATGCTGACATTATTGAAATTATTAAAACCAGCCAGACTTATGGAGTAGCGGGAATTATTGCTACAAATACGACGATTTCGCGGCAAAATTTGAAAACTACCCATTTGTCAATTACTGGTAAACCTGTCACCGACGAAGCAGGTGGTATTAGTGGTCAACCAGTTCGCGATCGCTCTTTGGAGGTAATTCGCCTGATCTGGCAAACCGCGCAAGGAAGTTTACCAATTATCGGCGTGGGCGGCATTTTCACAGCAGAAGATGCTTGGCAAAAAATCATCGCAGGTGCAGCGATCGTGCAAGTTTACACAGGCTTAATTTATGAAGGACCAGTAGTCGTCAAACAAATTTTGCAAGGTTTAGTCGCCAAGTTAGAAGCTCATGGCTTCGATAATATTCAACAAGCGATCGGGCTAGCCCATCGCTAAATGCAAGAAAATAGTTCTGGCTTGTAAAAGAAGAGTTGGCACAAAGTACCAACTCTTCTTTTATGTAGTGACTCAAAGGGCAAATCTTAAGCTGCTTTAGCAATTACGGTTCGATGACGCGGAGTATTCGCGGTGATGCTAGGAGATTCAAAACCTGCGGTGATTAGTTCTGAGGCAAGGTCAAAGGCAAAATATTGATCGAGATATGGCTCTGTACTTTTTAGTAAAGTTAAAATATATGGGGGCATCTTGGCATAGATATCGGAATGGGGATTCATATCCATTAGCGCAAAGTAACCATTGGGACGCAAGACTCGACGAATCTCTCGCAATATTTGACGAGTCGCATCTTGAGGTAACTCATGGAATAGTAAAAAGCACGAGACAAAATCGAAAGAGTTATCAGGTAATCCAGATTGCTCTGCGGTGGCGTGCACCCATTGCAAAGTTTCTGCTAATTCAGGATGTTTAATGCGCGTGTTGTAATTAGCGATCGCTAAAAAATGTGGTGACAAATCTAAGCCTGTAATCTTTGCAAGTGGATAAGCAGTTTTTAGAGAGAAAGTACTCATACCCACGCTGCAACCGATATCGAGAATATCTTGAGGTGGATTTGATATCTTCTGTTTAAGAACATCAAGATAGCTCTGACGTAGACGCGCATCACCTTCAATTGGGGGGTGCTGATCATTCCAAATTCGTGAATGTACAGCAACCGCCGCAACTTCTACTTCTGTTGCAGGATTCCAGCCCAGATTACCTTCTTCGTAAGCATGGAATGGTTTAAGATAATAATTTGGATACTTTAAGTTAGGATTCTGAACCTTGGCAAGTTCGGCTTCAAGATTTTGTTTTTGCAAGTCAGCAGCAATTTGCAGCCAATCCACGCCCATAGAATTAGCCCGTTTGATCATCATTTTACGAGCGCGTTGCTTAGCAATATTAAATAGAGGCGCGATCGCTAAAATGCCATTAACTAATCGAGAAATAAAACCAATTTTCGGAACAGTAGTAGCGGTCATAAGATTAATTAAAATTTATTAAAAATTTATTAAAAGTGTAATGCTTATTTAGATGGTGTAGAAATTTAGATAGTTTAGAAAGTGCGTTCTTTAAATTTTGGGTATTCGTGATTTAATGGCGATCGCAGGATTGCCACTATAGATTGTCATTGGTTCTAGCGATCTTGTTGCCACA
>JAYVVP010000372.1:0-2789 GCA_043786935.1 Pseudanabaena sp.
CGCAGCCTGAGTGACCAATCACCGAGACATATTCCTGCTCAGCGATCGCAAGGTCAATGCCATCTAGCACCACAAATGGACTGCCATCGGGTTTGCGAAATGACTTGCCGACATTTTCGATCACTAAAAATGTTTTGTCATTGTGATGATTGTTAGATTGGAGGTTGGTTTGGGAAGTAATCATACAATCTTTTAGTTTCTAGAATAATTGGACTTAGGCAAGGAAAAAGGATTGAGGAGCATTTGCTCGAATTTCAAAGCTTTTTAAATAGCCGATGGGATTACTAGGGTCAAAGGATTTGCGATCAATAAAAGCTGAAGAAGGTTCCACTTTATAGTCTTCCGATGGACATTTAATACCCATTTCGGCGGCAATTTCTCGATATAAATCAGTTCGCCATGATTGACGGGCGATCGCTTCGGCATCTTTAGGAAATTCGGGGATTTGTCCCCAACGGCTTGCTTGTGTCATTAACCAAAGACTCTGCGATTGCCAGAGAAAAGTAGAATGGTCGTTAGCAATATTAGAAGTAGGCATTTCAAAGAAAATGGTTGTTTCTAAGCTGTTGGTGATCCGTGGTTGATTATCAAATCCTCCATAGTTGTAGTTTCCTAAAATTGCAGGTCGCGTATATTTAATATTAGCTCCCGTAAAAGAGCGTTGAGAGATGATTTTAGCAACTTCTTCTCGATTAGCAGGTTTACTGCAATACTGACAAGCTTCGATCATCGCTTTTACTAGCGATCGGTAAGTTTTAGGATAGTCCTGAATGAAGGATTCGCGCACGGCTAACAAGCGATCGGGATGACCGTTCCAAATTTCTCGCCCTTGGGCAAAGGTAAACCCAATCCCTTCATTACCTGCGATCGCTCTTGTATTCCAAGGTTCTGCGACCATATAAGCTTGGATCGCTTCCATCCGCATATTACTCACCATGTGGGGGGGTGGGGTGATAATGGAACGCAATTCTGCAAGGGGATTGATCCCAGCCGCCGAGAGCAGGTAGCGAATAAAATATTCATAGATAGAAGAACTCAGAACCGTTGCCCACACCCGATCTTCTATAGGAGCCGTCTGCCAGTAGCTTCGCAAATCTTTTGCGAATTTATCTAAGTCTCCACTATAGCTAGATAAGGGACGAATCCCCGCTTCCCACAGTTTGCGATTGAAAGTGATCGCATTACCATGACGATGAATAGTCATTGCTGCACAAAGGGGAAAGGGGCGTGCGCCTTCTGCGCCAGTTCTCGCATTAGTAACAGCACCCGATACGACGGGAGAGGCATCTAAGCGTCCGAAAATAATCCCATCACGGGAATTAGCCCAACTCGCTTCTCGACTGAGCGTAACATTCAATCCATATTTCCGAAAGAATCCTTTTTCCCAAGCGATCGCAAAGGGAGCGCAATCGTTAACGGGAACAAAGCCGACAGTTAGGTTAGGTTTTTCTAAACTAGCTGGATTAATTATAGGTTCCACAGCTAACGCTGTCTCCGATAGTCCAGTTGGATTTCGTCCTTGCTCTTGAGCGCAAGCAGAAAAGGCGATCGCTGAAGCAGTAGCAGTGATTCCCTTTAAGAATGCTCTTCTGGTGCGTGGTGTGTACATAGAAATCTCCCAGACTCAAGATTGTGCAGGACGACGAGTCATGACCGATTGTAATTTGGCAAGGGCATAGTCCAAAATCAACCCTGTCAAACCAATCACAAAGACCGCCAAAAACACAGAACTCACATTCAAACGATTCCACTCATCCCAAACGAAAAAGCCAATCCCAATACCACCCGTAAGCATTTCTACGGCGACAATCACTAACCACGCGATCCCTAGACTAATGCGTAAACCTGTAAAGATATAGGGCAAACTCGCTGGCAGAACAACTTTAATTAACTGCTTCCAACGGGGCATTTCTAAAACTTGGGCAACTTCTAAATAGTCTTTAGGGACGTTGCTAACACCTTCAGCAGTGTTGATAATTGTTGACCAAAGCGAAGTAATAAAAATCACAAAAATTGCCGAAGGTTCAGCCGCATTAAAAATAGCAAGGGCGATCGGCAACCAAACAAGGGGCGAAACTGGCTTAAAAACCTGAATAATCGGGTTAATTGCTAACCAAGCGTTACGCGATAATCCAATCCAGATACCAACGGGAATGGCAACGATCGCACCCAGAAAAAAGCCGATACAAACACGGCGTAAGCTTGCTAATAGTAGCCATCCAATCCCAATATCTCCAGGGCCGCGACGATAAAATGGATTTAAAATAAAATCTAAATTCTTAACTAATGCTTCTGGCGGTGTGGGCATCATTTCATGGCGAAATAAAGCGATCGCCCACCATACAGCAATCACTCCTGCAAAGCCTGCAAACGGTAGGATGACATTGGCTCGCAAGAAACTGCGAAAGAACCAATTTATTAAAGCACTCATAAAGGTGCGAACATTAGTAGCTAAATTCATCAAAACCATGCGCGACAGTACCTTGCTTTAGTTGAAGCCTCTTGTAGTCTCTGGTCAAGAACAAATTACCGCAAATAACGATCTTAAGTCAATTACAATCACTTTCATTATCTATATCCTAGGAGTGATTCTGTGGGCGATCGCTATTATTGTAAGTTGGGATTTCTAAGCGATCGCTTCAACGATATATCTTCTATAGGTCTGATAAAGGCGATCAAACTCAAAAAATCTCAACTTAGAAACTTTTTTATTTAACCTTTAATCTATTACTTATTACCTATTCCTCCACAAATTCTTTAATAATTTTTTCGATCACATCATTCTCTAT
>JAYVVP010000373.1:0-2776 GCA_043786935.1 Pseudanabaena sp.
TTAATCACAATTAATGTTGCTAATCCCTACATGAAATTAGATGCAGCATTATGATCTGCATCTAATTTTAGATTTTAATGATGAAAAATATTTTTACAACGACTCATCGGTATGCTGATGTTGAGTTAGGGTTTCAATCCCTCCTGGAATCGGTTTTTGAGTAGGTTGCAATCCTGACAACATTCGTGAAAGTTGTAAGCCATCAAGTACTGGCTTAGTCTCACGGATTTTGTGCCACACCGATCGCGCCATTAATAAAGAGTGACCTTGACGCTGCGCCTGAATGCTTTCCAAATAATCTTCACGTTCTGGCTGATAGTCAGCCGAAGATAGTTGCAGACTAACATTATCAAGAACTTGCTCAGCCGATTGCTTAGTGACAATCTTAGCAATCTGCGAGGTTAGTTCAGGATAAAGCCATGTGTAAGCTGGGTGTACTGTAAGTTGACAATGATGAACTAGCTTTTCGTTTTGCTGATTGGCAGTAGGACGCTGTAACAGTAAATAAAAGTAACCGATCGCAGCTTTGCGCTGTGGCTCATAGACGTAGCCTGATACATCTTGCAAGTGGTTAATCAATAGCGAACCATGATTAATCATTTTATCGATCGCTTTAGATCGAAAATCATCAATATTTAGATCATAAACTTGACGAATGTGTGGGGGCATCGCCGCTGTATCAAGCTGATAGAGCAAGCTAGCATCAGCATTACTAACAGGCATCAAGTTTGGTAGATCGGGAGAACGCTGAGCAAGTTCATGCAGATTTTCAGTGCCAATTTCCCAATCTGTAAATTGAGCGAGGGGCTGAAATCCATTTTGACGATATAGAGCGATCGTGTCTTTCTGATTAATATCGACTTGCAATACCCATGTCCTTGCTTCCAAGCAAGATTCTAGACAATAGCGGATCAGTTGAGTGCCAACATGATGCTGACCATTCTGGGCTTCAGGTAAAACAACAACCCGATCAATCTTCCAAGTACTACTGTTGTTGTTAAAGGGCGACACTCTGATAAAGCCTTGAATGATGCCATTGTATTCTGATACATAGGCTCTTACATAAGGCTTGAGTAGGGTTTGCATAGGCGCAGGTAACCAACTCGCAAGCTGATGCAAGCTGACTTTTTGGCGACTGCGACAACCACTAAGATCGCTAACCGCGATTTGAGCAAGATCGCTTGGTGAAGCAAAGCGCTGAATGAACTCTAAATCTCGGTGTTGAAGTGGACGGATTGTATTGCCAAGTACAGGAAAGGATTGCATAACTGCTCGTCCTAGAAAAGAATTTGATGAAATTTGAAAATGTTTAGATCGACCTTAAAAAATTAAACTCGTCACACGACAATCTTAATACATATTCATTTTTAATACATATCCATTGAGAGCAATCTTAAATTCTACAAGTCTTTGAATTATTGCTATCGCAATCCTAGATTATTTAAGAGAAGCTTCGACTACGCTCAGCTATCGGTATACGCTGGCTGAGCGTAGTCGAAGCCAATATTCTATTCTTACATCCCATTTAGGGTTGCTATACGGTGATCTTTAAACCCCCAAGTGAAAGTCAGCTATTCTCTCCGACTTTCACTGTGAAGCCTTAATAAAAATGAGATACAACGACGCTTCTTAAACTCTGGATTTAGCAAGAAAAAGTGCGATGTTGAAGAGATGGCATCTGACGACGAATTTGCTCTATGCGTGATGGTTGAATTTCTGCGATCGCTACACCAATGCGATCGCCTGCATCAGCAAGGACAATTCCCCATGGATCGATAATCATTGCATGACCATGAGACTGACGGCGTGGCGTGTGCATCCCTACTTGAGCAGGTGCAATCACATAGCTAGTATTTTCAATCGCCCTTGCTTGTAATAAAACTTGCCAATGATCTTTACCTGTAAAAGCTGTGAAAGCCGCAGGAACAAACAATACATTAGCGCCATTTTTTGACAAATGACGATATAACTCTGGAAATCTCACGTCATAGCAAACTGACAATCCTAAGTTGCCATATTTTTCTGAAATATATACGGGCGGAGCCTCTAAACCCGCAAGGACAGTTGCTGACTCATGATAGATATTGCCATCAGGCAGATTTACATCAAATAGATGTATTTTTTGATAACGAGCCAGTTCTTCGCCTGCACGACCTATCAACAAAGCTGTGTTGTACATCTTGATTGGAGATGAATTACTGGGAGTAGGTACAGGTACAGGAAACCCACCACCGAGCAACAGAATTTGATAACGCTGAGCGATCGTAATTAGAAATTTTTCACTTTTTTCGGCAATTTCTGTAGACAGTCTGGTCTTTTCATTCTCATCACCCAAATACGAAAAGTTTTCAGGTAAGCAAACTAATTCTGCACCTCGATTCACGGCCAGCTGGATTAAATCTTCTGCTTGAGCAAGATTTTTGTCTATATCCGCAACACTGGTCATTTGTACGGCAGCCGCCAAATATGACTTCATTTCAATCCTTAAAACTTTCCCACTTAAATTCAGATGTGCTATGAAGCACCATCCTAGATTACCTTGCTAGAGTACAAGCATTCTAATAAAAGCCAATTAATTTTGAGAGCGGTCAAAAAGAGCTTTTGCAATTAGCCAAGTTTACCAGTGACGATATAAGCAACGCGTAGACCAACATTAGCCGCATGATCTGCCATACGTTCTAAATGATGAATAGCTAACACCATTAACATCACAGGTTCCATTGGTTCTCCAAATAGTTTTTGAGCCGCAAGTAAGTCATAAATCTGCTTATAGTCA
>JAYVVP010000374.1:0-7873 GCA_043786935.1 Pseudanabaena sp.
TAGATTTGCCATGTTCTTGTTACGCGGGTGTATGTACGACTTGTGCTGCTCAAATTGTCAAAGGTGAAGTTGATCAAAGTCAAGGTATGGGTATTGGCGGTATGGGTGAAGAGCTTGATGCCAAGGGCTATATCCTCTTATGTGTATCGCATCCTAAGTCTGATGTCGAAATTTTTACAGATAAAGAACAAGATGTATACGCAATTCGGTTTGGACATAGCTCATAAAATTTAAGCAAGAGGGCGCATTCCGCTCGCTTGCTTAAGCAAATCGATTAGTAATATTTTGTTTTGTTTGTTCCCGAAAATTGATGAGGTAATTAACCCATGCCAGTAAATACTCGTGCACAACTCCATCAACAAATTGACAGCTTGCCAGATCACATTATCGAACAAATCGCTAAATTTACTCAAATATTAACCACTAAACAAGAAATCTCAGAATATAGTGATTGGGAAAGTGGTCAATGGCAAGAGTTTTCACTTGCCCAATTTTTTGGTGAAGATGATGAGATTGAGTATTTTTTGAAAGATGCTCAGGAAATCTATAAGTCATGAAATCGGGAGATATTGTTCTAGTTCGGTTTCCTCACGCTGACTTAAAGGCAGGAAAGCTACGGCGTTAATATACTTGACACACCAAGCATAAAATCTTAGAGATTTTTCGTGTTTTTCACAAATCAGTTGTTTTCTTTGATTGAAGCTCATTAGAGTTATTAATCTCTTGAGAAACAATCATTTTTTGAAGTATTTCAGCCCATTTCTGTTTGTGTTCAAAATCAATCTCATGATCTTTCTCAACCAAAGCAGAATAGTGATTTATAAATTCGGTTAATGAGCTTACTAACCTTAAATAATATTTAATCGTTGGCAATATGCCATTTGCAATTATTTGGCATTGAGACTTATTTAAAGTTTCATTAATCATTTTATGTATATCCGTTTCATCTTCTTTCTTTATTTCTGATGAAGATAAAATCAGATATCTCTCAGGATGAAATCTTTCAATTTTCTCTTGAACAATAGCTACCATATGTTTGTCTATAGGTTTTTCATGTTTAATTTCTATAACTTCTAATAACCGATCAGGTTTTTCAATATAGCAAACTTCAATATCACCAGCACTTCTTGAGGTTCTATCTGAAGCTGTATGACTTCCTAATGGCTTTAGTATGCAATTTTTGTACCTGCCAATTTGTACTATAAGTAATTGATATATTGCATAAATAGCTAAAACAGGTAATTTTGATGTACCTCTAGTCGTGTATTTAAAGTAAAAATGTTCTTTTAAAGAATCAATAATATCGTTTATTTTTATCTCAGCTTTTCTATCGAGATTTAAATCTAATAAATTTAATACATCAAATTTTATTGTTTCAACGCTAGAAATTTCTATTACATTTTTCAATAAATGCACTAATAGTAGTTCAGACATTTTTGACTGATCATTAGATGGAACAGTAGTCTCAATAAAGTTTAAAACACTTAAAAAGGCATTTTTAACTCCCTCTCCACCAATATTCCCTTGATAATCCATTGTATAAGGGAACGGTTGTTCTAAAGAACGTGTTAACCATCCAGTTTCAGCCATTGATGGCAAACCTAAAGCTTTTAAAGTAGGAGTTATAAACTTAGTGTCAATACTTCTACCAGAAAAGCCATTAAGCAATCTTTTTTGATGAAATCTAACGTCTTGCTGAGGATGCAAACACTTATGTGTCAAAAGAGTAGTTAGAACCGTATAAACGCCTCCCTGTTTAGAGTAGTTTCTAGCTATTAATTTAATATTATCCAAAATTTGTTTTGGAATTTCAAGAGATTGCTTTAGAAATTCTTGAGATCCATATAAATCATCAGATACAAGTTTATATAGTTCAATTAATTTTTCTTGATGGTTCATTACTAATTAAAAAGTGCCAATTGTTTAGTGGTAAGTATTTGAGGTTTTGAAGGATTAAATGATGACTGCAATAGTTCTTTTTTAATTTCTAATGCAATTTGATAAATCATTGGTACACATACTGAATTGCCAATTTGTTTATAAGAGTTTCCCAATACATTACACGATTTAAAATCGTTAGGAAATCCCATAATTTTATAACATTCATTTATTGTTAGTTTTCTTACTTTATGCTCAGATGGAAGGTATATAAAGAAGCGCCCAGATGTTTCCTGTGAAGGGATTGTAGGGTGAATACCCGTTACTGAATAAATTCTATTGGGCTGATGATGAACTCTAGACAAATGTTCTGTATTTGGTCTAACTCCCTTTTTCCAAATAGTTTTATGAGTTCTATAACCTACAAATATCAAACCTGATTGCTGAAGCTTAGGATTGTCAATTAAAGTATATTCATCAGACGATAAATAATCAAATTTATCATTTTTAATTAAAAAATCTCCTAGTTTAGGAATTGGTTTAGTAATCAATAAATTTTTAAAATTAAAAACTTTGTTTTTACTAGCAACAATTACTAGTCTTTCTCTATTTTGAGGCACTCCAAAATCTTTAGAGTTTAACAAAGCATAGTTAACATAATATCCAAGATCTTCAAGTGATTCTAATATAACCTTTAAAGTTTTCCCGCCATCATGGTAAATCAGATATTTTACGTTTTCCAAAACTGCAAAACGTGGTTGCTTAGCCTCTAAAATTCGACAAATATGAAAGAACAATGTTCCTCTTGTATCCTCAAATCCTTTTCTCTTTCCACAAATACTAAAAGGTTGGCAAGGGAATCCAGCCGCCAAAACTTCAAAATCTGGGATAGCTTTAACATCTATTGCTGTAATGTCGGAAAAAGGGATTTCATCAAAATTGTTTTTATAAACTTCTTGACAGCTTGAGTCTATCTCACAAGAAAAAACGCATTGATAGCTTGCTTGGTTAAATCCTAGTCGAAATCCCCCAATACCAGCAAACAAATCGATAAACCTTAATTTTTTGTCGTAGCCAAGCTCTTTCATGAATATTTTACAAAAAATGCTAATTAATCATATTACATGCTTTTGTCATTGCAATTAATACCACCATAGTATTGTCAGTTTATTCGATTTATTAACTAAATACAATTTTTTGACAATTAACATTGAATATACGAAAAAAGCCGATTTTTCGGGCTTGGTGTGTCAAGTATATTAACGCCAAAACTTACCCGTTGGAAAGAACTGCTTTAGATTCAAGAGCAATTGGATGACTCAAATCTAAATCGGGTGGATTTTGGGCAAGCGTGGCGATCGCGACTTTATGTACTGGATGAATCCAATCGGCGGCGATCTCGGCTAAAGGCAACAGCACAAAAGCGCGATCGCTCATTCGAGGATGAGGTAATACTAACTCTGAGGTATCGATTAGGCGATCGCCAAAAAGCAATAAATCTAGATCGAGAGTTCTTGCGCCCCAGCATTCGCTGCGTTCCCGCCCAAACATTTGTTCAGTATTAAAAAGTACTTGCAAAAGTTGAAATGGATTAAAGCTTGTTTGCAAAATTGCACAGCCATTTATATAGTCAGGCTGTGGTGCAGAATTTGGTAAGGTGATGGCTCTCGTGCGATACCAACGCGAAACGCGAACCACTTCGATTTCTGAAAAAGTAGCGAGTTGCGCGATCGCTGCGTTAACAATTTTTTCAGGATTGCCCACTTCACTACTGAGATTACTGCCTAGGGCGATCGCGCAAAGTTCAGACATTTATTCTTATTGATACAACGCTTTGCGCTCTAATTAAAATCAAATTTAAAATCAAATAATTTTTTAAAAGCGTTACAAAGTAGCGCTTTTAAAAAATTATTTACCTTGTTTTTGTTGTTAATTATACGGGAACAGATTCGCTGGTGCGTTGCAGCTTTGCGCCGACATTACGCAACTTTTCTTCGATGCGATCGTAACCGCGATCAAGGTGATGCAAACCCATCACTGTTGTTTCGCCATCGGCAGCTAATCCTGCAAGCACAAGAGCCGCAGAAGCCCGTAAATCAGTTGCCATCACTGGCGCACCTGACAATTGGGGTACACCTGTAACTACCGCCACATTATTTTTAAGTCGGATATTTGCACCCATGCGATTAAGCTCAGCAACGTGTTGCAAGCGGTTTTCAAATACAGTTTCTGTGACAACACCATTGCCTTCACAGACGGTTAGCAATGCCATAAACTGCGCTTGCATATCGGTAGGAAATCCAGGATAGGGCAAGGTCTCAATATCAACGGCTCGATAGCGATCGCCACCAATTATGGTAATCATATCGGCAGTATCTTGACGAACAGTTACGCCAATATCTTGCAATTTAGAAATCGCAGCGGCGAGATGAGCAGGAACCACAGGCGACATTGACAAAGTTGAGCGAGTAATTGCAGCCGCTACCATGAAAGTCCCAACCTCAATGCGATCAGGAATTACCGTGAAATCGGCAAAGTGGAGCTTGTCCACACCATCAATAATGATTGTATTTGTCCCTGCCCCCCTAATCTTCGCGCCCATCGCTATACAAAGATCGGCAAGATCGATAACTTCAGGCTCTTGAGCCGCATTTCCGATAATTGTTTCACCTTCTGCTAGCGTTGCTGCCATCATTAAGGTTTCGGTTGCGCCCACACTCGGATAATCAAGATAAATTTTCGCGCCTTGTAATCGTCCATTTTTACTCTTTGCGTAAGCCTGAACAATGCCATGATCGATCTGTACATCAGCCCCCAAAGCTTGTAAACCACGAACATGTAACTCGACAGGTCGCGCTCCGATCGCACAACCACCTGGTAAAGGCATTCTCGCTGAGCCAAGTCTTGCTAATAGTGAACCGAGCGCAAAGAAACTTGCTCTCATCTTGCTGACCAATTCATAAGGTGCGGAGTTTTTGGTCAAGTTGCTGGTATCAAGATCGAGTACATTGCCATTACGAGAGATTTTCACGCCTAGCGCTTCGAGAATGTCGCTCATGAGCTGTACATCAGCTAAATGTGGCACATTCCGAATCCGACAACCTTCTGACGATAAAAGTGTGCCTGCCATGAGCGCGAGGATGGCGTTTTTTGCACCGCTAATTGGAACATGACCAGCCAATGGGGCTTTGCCGATGATGCGAAGGACAGGAGCATTCATCTCGATTTGTTGCCTTTGAGAAGATTCGAGAGTGGTTAATTCGATTGGCTCAATAACTTGTGATGCTTTTCCCAAATCCATCGTCGATTGCATAGGCTGTAAATTAGTTGTATTAATTGAACTGGTAGTAGAAACGATCGCCTTATCCTCCTCACATCAGAATTAACGTGGCTAAAAGTTTAACGGAGTATATCCGAAAAACTATTAACTTTTGTACGCTAAGTGTATTTACTCATTATTAATGATTGAGCCGTATATGGCTACTTAGAGATGAAACCATATCAAAATATTTTGATCGCTGATTGCGGAGAGCCACTTGTCGCGATCGCCGATCAATTCATCAAGATCGACCCGCATCCTTACATATCATTGGGTGCACCCTATGGCGATCGCTCTCCTTTTTTTGTACGCTTAGGAATTTTAGAAAGATTACAGCGATCACAAGCTTATTTACAAACTATTCGCCCTAATTGGCACATCGCGATTTTTGATGCCTATCGCCCAATCTCCGTACAGCAATTTATGGTGGATTATAGTTTCGCGCAGTTAGTAAAAAGTAAAGGTTTAGAAGTATTAAATCTCACTGAAGATCAAAAAAATTCGCTTATGGTAGAAGTAATGAAATTTTGGGCAATTCCTAGCCATGATCGCAAAATGCCACCGCCTCACAGTACAGGTGCAGCGATCGATGTCACTTTATTTGATGCTGATCTTCTAGAAATAAATATGGGTTCACCAATTGATGAAATTAGCGATCGCTCTTTACCAAATTATTTTGCTAATTCCATTGATGCTCAAGGGATAGGATTTCATGGCGATCGCCAGTTATTAAATCAAGTGATGACCTATAGCGGATTCCAACGACATCCTAATGAATGGTGGCATTTTTCCTACGGCGATCAACTGTGGGCATGGATTAGTAATAAGAAAATTGCGATTTATGGAGGCGTTGTATAGAAACCCTTTAGTATCTTAGGAAGGCTTAGCATTGTTTTTTGTGTCGTTGCTACTTAATCCCCTATTAAGAATGGAGGCTTATCATTCTTTGTTTTGCAATTCCATTTGCAGTTCGCTCACAAGCTGACAGAATTCCTGCTCGGAAACCTGATCTACATTGCCTTCTCCCATTAGAACAGTCGTTAAATAGCCCATTTCTCTTTGGAATTCTCCTGTTTTCCAATTGTATGCTAGTACATCTATTCCGCCTGCTTCTGGCTTGATTAATTTAACGGGTCTTCTTCCAACAATAAAATACTTAGGCAAATCCATTCTATTTTCTCTATCCTATTTTAATTTTGCAAAAAACCGTGATTCATTAATTGAAGAAGCTATCCATACTAGGTTGAAGTAGCTCCATCAGGACTCTACGACTTTGCCAAAGCAGCATCATAAAAAGTCCTTGATTCTTCGAGAAGTTTATCGACTTTAGCTGCTTCCTCTGGAGTTAAAGCTCTTGCAGCCTCTTTCGCCGCACGTTCAAGTAAGCGAATCTCTTCGTAGAGCCTATGACCATCTACATCTTTGACATCCATTATTTGCTGTAAATGCAATTGAAGTTCGGCAATATGACCATTAGAGAGTTTGACATTCAATAAGATGTCACGATATCCTGCAGGAGTTGGCTTGGCAAATCGATCTTTTTCCCGAACAAGATTTAGCATATCTTTGGATTTACCTAATCCTTCCATCAAATCTTTATAGCTGTTGTAAATGATTGAAGCTCGACAAATATCAACAAGTCGGGAATGATCGCCACCATATTCGCCTTCACTCTTGCCCACTGCTGTGTTTTGGTTTTTTAATGGGGCTATTTTTTCAGCGCCATTTGTTGCAGAAGCAATGTTAGAGACTATCGGATCGAACTCTACTTTAGCAACGGCTGCCTGCTCGTAGAGTTTATAAATAAATTTCTTGCCTACATTTTGATGTAAGTCCTTTGCAGGTTCTTCAGCAGGTTTACTGATCTTTTCATCACCATCTCTTTGAATCAGTGACTTCATTCTCAAGCGATTCCCACCAAAAACTTGCCTTTGGATAGGTGGCGATTCAGGGTTCATTGAGAATTCTTTAGATGATGCTGTCTGTTCTTTTCCTACCTGTTCTTCTTCTAAAGTTTCTTGCCGTTGAATTGGTTGATTTTGAACTCCCCCTTGTGCGCCTCTACTCGCCTTCAAAAGATTTCCACCCGACACCTGTCTTTGAACTTGCGTTTGAACTGGCTGATTTTGAACTCCCCCTTGCGCGTTTCTGCTCGCTTTCAAACGATTCCCACCTGACACCTGTCTTTGAATTGGCTGACTAGATTCAGATATTGGCGTATTAATTAGTTTTTCTAACAGATTTTCAGAAACTCTAGGCTTGCCACTTGTTGCAAGATCTTGCTTTTGAGAGGTTTCTTCTTCTTGTACTTCAATTGGGGCAAATGGTCTTGTTTGCAGATTCAGGGTTGTGGTGTTTACTGTAGATGCAGCTTTAGATGATTTGTCGTTAGTATGTCCCAATTTTGATAACCTACTTTATTTAACTTTAATTTTAATGTAAATGGGGTCAACGTAAGACGCCCACAAAGATAATAAGTATGTTAAATAATTCAATGCTAAGGATCGAGCATTTGAAGTCGAATTTAGCGATCGCAACGGACAAACCTATGAATCTTTAAGGTTACTTCCAGAACAAAAGATTTGTCGGGAAACAAAAGCAATGCATAGAGGCGCCTTCACATTTATTTCTGCACTTCAATCCCTACTTAAACAAACACACTCTCATCGAAATAAA
>JAYVVP010000375.1:0-7871 GCA_043786935.1 Pseudanabaena sp.
GATGGACGGTTTGATGGTCGTCTTCTCCGCCCCGATGTTGAGTTATCTTTGCTAGATTCACTGCTGGCAAAATTATCTGATTCACTATTACGATTTTTGGGGCGATCATTGTTTATATTATCACCACTAGGACGGGGACGGCGCTTAGGATTTACGGGGCTAATATCACTTTCATCAATATCAATAACCGCATCATTGCTACTGGTGTTATTAGTATTACGTTTTGGACGGCGCGAACGACGTTCATCAGTAGTATCGCCGCGTAATTCGCTTGCCTCATTACTATTAGCAAGAGAACCCCGCATCCGACGCGCCGAATCGCGATCGCGACGAGGAGCAATTTCGCGGGTAGGATCAATTTCGACTCGATAATCAGAACCAATTGGTTCTTCATCATCGTCAACTAATGGGCTAGATGGCGCTCTACGTGCTTGATTTGCCAGAGCTTGACGTAAGACCAAAGACTCAACCGCAAACCAGCCTGCAAAACCAACTACTAGAACTTGAGCTAGTTGGGTAGTAATTTCCATACGGAAATTGAAGGCAAGCAAGATAATGCCGTATACAAGTGCGATCGCCGAAAAAAAGATATCGTGGTCGCGTGCTAACTCAGGACGGAAGTTACGTACAAAATATAAACCCACGCCTCCTAGAGCGGCAACGATTGCCAAAAGAATCATTAGCGGGTTGCCACCGATGTTGATCATGATTCTATATTTCTCCTAAATACCAGCATTTTTTGCCGCTTATACTTGCTGTATCTTAAACAGACAGCCTTTATTTCAGTATAACAATATCACTTGCGAATCATCATGCTATCAATTTTGAGGTTTTCAGCATCTGTGATCCTAAAAACCTCAAAGTTTGGTTTTAGCCGCGACGAATAATTTTGTCTTTTTGGCTGACAATCAGCAAAGCGACAAGGATCAGTCCCAGCACAACACTGCCCGCAACAAGGCTAAGTAACAAGTTAGTTAATGATGATGTCATATAGGTTTGTCGGTAAAGTTTTAATATACAGAATAAATGCGTAGCACAATTTTAGCATTATGAGGATCGTAAATCTCAAACTGTAATCAGCTATAGTGCAAGCTGTGACTGCACCGTAGCTGATTACAGTTTAGTTAATGTTTACGAGATTGATGGACGATCCAGTAACTGATTGAGAGTGATAAAACTGCGATCGCTAAGCCAGTCAAATCTCCATCGACTTTGGCATCATAGATGATAATTTTACGAGCGACAGCCGTCAAAGCAGTGATAATTACTAGCTGCAACTGAACTACATGGTGACGTAGATAGGCTGTAAAATTTTCTAGGAGTTCTAGTGCAATCAGAACATTTAGGAACATGCCAAATACTTTAAGTAAATGTGCGCTAAAATTCCTTTTCTGATCGCTAAAGAACAAGTCAAGTGTTAGAAACTTGATCAGATCCCACAATGTGAAACAAATCACAACAACCATGGTGATCGCTAATAATTTGGAGATAATCTTAATAAGTTCATCTATAGCGCTTAAAAAATTTTCATCTTTCCATGTGTTCGCAAAAAAGCGAAATAAATTTATAATTTTTTGCCTGAAACTGATCACAAAACCTACACTACTTGATTTTCTATTTATTACTTGTCTAGGATAAATGCTACAGCCATCGTCACAAATCAAAAACGTAAAATCCGATACTGTCTTAGCTTTAAGCCAAAAGCGAAAGAAAATAAAATTTAAGAAGTTTTATGGCTTAAAAATGCCAAATATAGCGTGCAAGAGCTTGGGTATAGGATGAAGCACCAGCAAGAGACATTTGCGATAAATATTTTTTCAACTAATCATGGATATCCATTCATAACTTCAAATCATTTCAATAAATCGCAAAATCTTTTCTAAGGCAATAAAAAGTTATCAGAAAGTTATACAAGTAATCTTTTTTTAGGAAAACGGGTAAGATCTTAGAGTGTCCTAAAGATTCAGAATTTATATGTTGTCACTATTGCACAAAAACTTTCTGTCAATTTCTGTTAGCTTCATCGGGGGGATGATGTTAACTTTCGGATCATCAGATATATTATTGGCAAATACTCAAGTAAATTATGTTCCATTTGATCGTCCCACACCTCAGCGCACACAAGGCGGAGGTTCCCGTTTCCATTTAATTACTAATCTATATCTTAGCTGAAAATAATTTTCCAATCCAATGGACTGTAAATCTTATCTATCTCAATATTTTCAGAAATGTCTGACTACTACAGATCAAAATCAAGCAATTATTTTATATAGGTAAGCTGCTTTATGGGTAATCTAATTTATTCCAAGACATATAGCCTCTGCCATAATGCTTATGATAAATCAAAAACTACTAACTAATAGACTGTATAAAGTACAACCTATTAATCGATGGTTTTATTTGTTAAATATAGAAGCAATTTACAGCTAAATGTTATAAAATCATAGAGTAAAATCTATGATCTTGCTTTCTACTATGAGTTACCGCCTATCCGATTCTCAATTAGCAAGTCATATTACTTTGCATCAGTTACAGGTTTTTGCAGTGGCGGCTCGTCATCTGAGCTATACCCGTGCTGCAGAAGAGCTATTTCTCACCCAGCCCACTGTCTCTATGCAAATCAAGCATCTAACTAAGGCGATCGGGATGCCTTTATTTGAGCAAGTTGGTAAAAAGCTTTTTTTAACTCAGGCTGGTGATAATTTATTTACAACCTGTCAAGAGATTTTTGAACGGATATCTCAATTTGAGATGAACGTTGCCGATATGAAAGGTTTGAAGCGGGGATTTTTAAAGATTGCTATTGTAACAACCGCAAAATATGTAATTCCTCGGTTGCTTGGTTCTTTTTGTAAGAGCTATCCTGGGGTGGAAATATCACTTAAGGTCACCAATCATAGTGGCATTTTAGAAAGATTGACCGAAAATAAGGATGATTTATATATTCTTAGCAATGTTCCTAATGAACCTGATGTCAAATCCTATCCTTTTTTGTTTAATCCGTTAGTTGTGTTAGCAAACCATGATCACCCTTTGGCAAAGGAAAGAAATATTCCCATTCAAAAGTTAGCTGAACTGCCTTTTATTACACGTGAGGCGGGTTCAGGAACAAGGGGCTATGTTCAAAAATTATTTGACACCCATAAGATTATGCCCAAGGTGAAAATGGAACTTGGTAGTAATGAGGCTATTAAACAGGCGATCGCTGGCGGTTTAGGTATATCGATATTATCGAGACACACGATCGCTTTAGAGGGAGCTTCTGGACAGATTGCAGTTTTGGATGTAGAGCATTTTCCAATTCCTTGCAACTGGTATGTGATTCATCTCGCCAATAAGCAGCTATCAGTTGTCGCGCAGACATTTTTAGAATATTTGCAAACTGAAGGCAAGCAAATTGCTGAAGATACTTCATGGTAAAAGCAAAAAAGAGTTTACGCGAAGCGTAAACTCTTTTTTGTTAAAGGCGGCACCCAGATTTGAACTGGGGGTGAGAGTTTTGCAGACTCCTGCCTTACCACTTGGCCATGCCGCCAGACGGGTTACTAATATAGCAAATTAAGGAGCCGGTTGCAATCAAACTCTAGAGTTTTTATATTGCGTTAAGAATATTTTGCTGTATGATGCTTTCTATAAAAGACAAAAAAGTAGAGAAAAGTACAAAGCGCCCTTCTCTACTTTTTTATTTTTAAGAGCAAGTTGCTTAAGTAACCTGTTTGGATGATTTTACTAGGTTCGTTTAGAGCCATTTTTTGGCTCACTATCTGAAGGTAATACTTGCGGGAGCAAATTAATTAATACTTTGTCCACGCGATTACCATCCATATCCACAACTTCAAAGCGCATTGTTTCCCAAGTGAAATGTTCACCGACAATGGGAATATGTCGAAGATAGGTCATCATTAACCCACCGAGGGTATGGTAGTTGCGCTCTTCTTCTAGGGGTAAATCTTCGACTTCGAGGATCTCTTTGAGCCGATCGCTAGAAATCATGCCATCAATTAGCCAAGAGCCATCCTCTCTTTGCATAGCATCGGGATCACCTTCACGATCGCTAGAGGGCAAGTCGCCGACGATCGCTTCGAGCAGGTCAGTGAGAGTAACAATTCCCTCAACACCGCCATACTCATCAGTTACCATGGCTACACGATCGCCTGATTGTTTAAACTGCTCTAAAACACTTAAAGCACTTGCCGTCTCGGCGACATACAAAGCTGGAGTGCTTACCTTGGCTAAATCAATCGGGTTACCATTGATACTGGCATTGAGAAATTCTCTGATTTCGACAATTCCTAGACAATTATCGAGATTTTCTCGAGCCACTGGAAAGCGTGAATGTCCGCTGCTAAGAACTTCGTTTTGCGTTTCTTCAAAGGGAGCATCGACATCGAGCCAATCAATCTCTGTGCGCGGGGTCATTAAAGATTTAATAGCGCGATCACCTAAACGAAACACGCGTTCAACCATGTCATGTTCTGCTTCTTCAAACATTCCAGACTCAGCACCCTGAGCGATCATCACCTTGATTTCTTCTTCTGTAACTTGCGATTCTTCAGTTTCCTCAATCCCTAACAAACTGAGTATGGCTTCGGTCGAGGCGCTTAAAAGATAGACAATTGGAGTACCGACATTGGCAAGAAATCGCATTGGTGGGGCAACGAAACAGGCAATTTTTTCAGCATTGCTCATCGCAAAGCGCTTAGGTACAAGTTCTCCAATTACTAAAGATAAATATGTGATTATCCCAACCACAATTAAAAAGCTGAGGGTTTCGCTATATGGTCTGAGCAAGGGGATACTATCTAACGATACTTTGAGGGTTTTGGCGACTGTCGCACCACCCAAAGCACCGCTGGAAATTCCGATTAAGGTAATGCCAATCTGAACAGTTGACAAAAAATTGTTTGGCGAGCTTATCAGTCTTAGGGCTGCTCTAGCTTTGACATTTCCTTCCTTTGCCCATTGTTCTAGTCGAACTCTGCGAGCAGAAACAATTGCTAGCTCAGACATCGAAAACACACCATTGGCAATAATGAGCAAAATGATGAGTAAAGCTTCAAAGGCGAGGGAAGACATTTTTTTGGGGCAAGACGACTTTATGGGAATCGTTTGTGAAATTTACTGATGTCTAAATATATTGTCATATATATATATTGTCATATCAAATTTTCTGTCAAGTTTCTAAAGACTTAAATAAATAAGGGACGCTTCGCGCCCCCCACTTATTTTTAACGACTATAAAGTTGAGTGACACCTTTTAAGCGATCGCTAAGTTCATGACTGAGCAGATCGGGATCGCTATAACGCCAGCCCCAATTCCCTGTTGCCGTACTAGGAATGTTCATTCTCGCACTATTGTCTAAACCAAGAACATCTTGTAGTGGCACAACTGCCATCACCGCGATCGAAGCCATAGCCATGCGGATTAGTACCCAGTTAATTGGCTCACCTGCGGCAAAACCAACTATATATTTATAAAACATTTGCTTTTCGTGATCGCTGGACTTTTGCCACCAACCAACTGCGGTGTCATTATCATGGGTTCCCGTATAGACAAGACTATTGTGTACATACCTGTGCGGTAAATGGAAATTATCAGAATCACCACTAAAAGCAAACAGGAGAACCTGCATCCCAGGAAATCCATAATCATCGCGTAATTTCACAACTTCAGGCGTAATTACACCAAGATCCTCGGCAAGAATTGGTAATATGCCCATCACTTCATTGAGCTTAGTAAACAACTCATCTCCTGGGGCAAGTTTCCATTCACCATGGATAGCGGTTTCTTCACCTGCGGGAACTTGCCAAAAAGATTCAAAACCTCGGAAATGATCGATGCGGATAATATCAACATAACGATTGAGAAATCTAAACCGATCAATCCACCAACTGACGTGAGTTTCTTTGAGATATTCCCAGTTATAGACAGGATTGCCCCATAGCTGTCCTGTAGCGCTGAAATAGTCGGGCGGCACACCTGCCATCCAAGCGACTTCATAAGTTTCTGGATCGAGAGCAAAGTTTTCAGGATTTGCCCAAACATCAGCACTATTGTGAGCTACATAAATGGGAATATCACCAATAATTAGAATATTTCGCATATTGGCATATTGCTTAAGTTTGAGCCATTGATCAAAAAAGATAAATTGTACGAACCTTTGAAATTCGATTTTATCTTCCAATTGCTCCCGTTTTTGTTGCAATGCTTGAGATTCACGTCGTGCGATCGCAGGTTCCCAATTGTTCCACGTGATTTTAGGATCTTCTTCATGCAATGCCATAAATAGCACATAGTCCTCCAGCCAGTCTGCCTCTTCATAGCAAAACTTTTTGAACTGCTCTTGAACTAGATAAAGACTATGGTGGTGTTGGGGATCTTGATCGACATATCCCTTTTTAAAGCGCCCGTAAGCAATCTCTAACAACTTACGTTTGTATGGATTTACCGCATCAAAGTCAACGCGATCTTGATTGAAATCTGGAATATCTGCCCAGTCTTCCTCTTGGAGCAAATGTTGTTTAGCTAAAAGTTCGGGACTAATCAGATTGGGATTTCCTGCGATCGCGCTAAAGCACATATAAGGAGAATTTCCATATCCTGATGGTCCTAGGGGCAGCACTTGCCAAAGCTTTTGACCACTACGTGATAGAAACTCAATAAACTGATAAGCGGTCTCACCTAAATCCCCAATCCCAAATTTGCTGGGCAATGAGGAGGGATGTAACAAAATTCCACTAGCACGTTGAAAAGCCATAGCCAAAAAATTTTAGATTTGCATCTACTTTAACGCCTTATGGATCGTAAAAGTAGGCTGAGAGGCTTTGTAGTTTCTTCTACTTGGCTAGATAATCCCATCTACTGCCATTTCTTCGCGTGTGTAACTAATCGAAAAATCTAAAAAAGAAGCATGAAGCTCAATTTCAGCAACCGCAGGAAATAAACGGAGAGTACTCACTCCTAAATTTCTAGGATTATCAGCTATCCAACCAAAAGCCGCTTTAGTATGAGTTCGGACGATTAAAATTTCTCCCTCCACAGTTTGTTTAAGCGATAAATCTGCGTCCCCAGATTGCAAATACATTTCACTATAAATCTGTCCCAGCATTCGCCACTGCTGCTTCCAATCAGTGATTCCTTGTCTTTCATGACTGAGCGCATATTCTGCTAAAGAACCAAAATTATGCCATGTAATATCATCACGTTGAAAGATTAGACGCAACTCCCTAATAGCATGATCACATTCTTCTTCAAATTTGAGTAAGGGGATAGGATTAGTTAAGCGGCGAGTTGTCTTACCCAAAGTCATCAGTGATTGAATTATAGTTGATTCAATTTGACTAGACAGCTGCTCTTTAGCCTTTTTAGTTTGCCAAATTACACCTTGCTCAGTGGTTGCATACATCGCAGGCAATCGATTAAGAACATGAGCTGATACGTCATCAATTCCCACTTTGCGCGGCAAAACAGTTGCCATATGCTTTAGTTGATTTAGTACTTCTTGCTCTACCAAATTTTCTAAGACATTAGTTAGAAAATAAGAAGCAGAAAGAATATAGGAATTAAGTTCAGGATTTGGTAATTCGGCATTAACTGACAAGTCCTGACGATCACGATAGTTATTGTTTTCACGCTGCAAATAACCTTTGATATTTTGCAGTCGATGGCGATCATTAGTACTTAACCCTGCATATTCTGGGGTGTAACTGACTAAATTGAGCGCCTCTTGAAAAGCCTGCGGGACATCTTGCCATAGCAAAGATGGCTTACTAAAAAGATGTTGTAATTTAGCAAGCACATGGGCTGGTGTTTCGACTTTACTAGCAGCGAGTTTAGTAGATTTTCGGATTGGAACTTGTTTTACCCCCAA
>JAYVVP010000376.1:0-2768 GCA_043786935.1 Pseudanabaena sp.
GCCACTGCATCCGATACATCTTGCAGTGATACATTAAAAGCCTGTAATTTTTCAGGAGCAACCAGAACTTGATATTGCCGCACATCCCCACCAAATACAATTACTTGCGTGACTCCTGGTACAGCAAGCAAACGATTAGTAACTTGCCAATCGACAATTCGCCGCACTTCCATCAAGTCATTGGTTTTGGATGTAAAAGCGTAGGTGATAATCGTACCAATCGGCGAACTAATGGGAGCAATTTGGGGAGTCTCAATCCCTTGGGGTAACTTGCTTCGAGCAGACTGTAATCGTTCCGTTACAAGCTGTCTCGCTTGATAAATATCGGTTCCCCAGTTAAAAACTACTCGCACAACCGAAATACTAGCAGCACTAGACGACCGTACCGCGCTCACGCCTGGTGTGCCATTAATTGCGCTCTCAATCGGTAATGTCACCAGTGATTCCACTTCTTCTGGAGCTAATCCTGGGGCTTCGGTTTGAATTTCAACCTGCGGTGGTGCAAAAGTGGGAAACACATCCAACGGCATTTGGATGATCGTGCGAAAAATCCAAATAGTTAGAATCATTGCCCCCAAAATCACTAACCAACGACGGGCGATCGCCCACTTAATAATAGAACTAAGCATGGTGATTCACTTAATGCGGTTGATTAGGATAATTATCTGACTTTGACGTGTGTGGTGTTGTTGGATGGTGAGCATCGTAGTCAGTGAGGCTTAAGTCATTGAGAGATTTATGAGCTAAGTAACCATTGGACATGAGAACAAACTCTTTGCGCTTACGACGATCTGCCCATACCATTCCCGCCCCAAATGTCGCTGCCATAATTCCTCCCCCCGCAGGAATCACAACCCACCAAGGAATTGAAGAATTGGGATTAGAGACTGATGCAGAGTTAGTGTCTCCATGATCGGCTGGTTTGCCACCGCCACGCAGCGATTGGGCATATAACTGATTGGCTCTTTGCGTCACAATGCGATCGCCTTCAAACAATCCACTTTTTACTTCCACTAACTCCCCTGAAGTCCGCCCCAAAGTTACATCAACAGGCTGATAAGATTTACCATTTTGGACAAATACAAGCTGCTTACCGTTTGCTTCCACTATAGCCGTAGTAGGAATTGCCAAGGTTGATACAGATGTATTATCCGTGAGAATTTCGATATTGGTAAACATACCTGCTTTCAACTGACCCTTAACATTGCTAATCTCCGCTTTCACAGCCACAATCCGAGTTTGCCCTTCTACAGCCGAACCAATCACCGTAACTTTACCTTGAAACGATGTATTTGATGGCTGTCCCGCGATTTTTACTTGCACAGGTTGACCAATACGAATTTTACTAATATCTTTCTCGTAAATATTCGCGCTAGCCAGAACTCTTTCGTCATTTACAATCGTCATCAGCGGTTTACCCGCCTCTTCAACTGACTGTCCCACTGTCGCTTCGCGATCGCTTATAACGCCGTCAATTGGTGCAGCGATCGTAATTGTTCCATTAGAGTTCGCACTAGCTTCTAGTTGATTTAATCGGGCGGAGTAAGCTGCCGTACTTAGTTCTACTCTGGTCGCAGACACTTGCACATCAGACTCGGCTCTTTCTAGCTGTGCTTGGGCTTCGAGCAAAGGTAAACTACTTTCTGCCTTTGTTAATGCGGCTCTTGCGGCGACAAATTTTGATTCCGATTCTTGTAACTGTCGTCTAGCGATCGCGCCTTTCTCTAATAATTCTTTGTCTCGCTCATAACGCTCTCTATCTAAATTTAACTCAGTCTGAGCCTGACGAATATCTGCTTCTACAACTAGCTTCTGACGTTCTAGATTTTGCTTGGCTAAACGTAAATTTGTTTCAGCATTTAAAATATTTCCACTTGCCTCTGCTTGTTTCTCTAGTGCATTAACTCGTAAATCTGCTACTTCAGGGCTAGACAGAATAGCCACAGGTTGTCCTGCCTTAACTAAGGCTCCTGGTTCGACTAGCAACCTAACAATTGTTCCTTTAATCGGCGTAGTTACTTTTACTTGTTGATTTGGTAAAGTCTCGATCTGTCCTGTAGTTTGAATACCAAATTTAAGAGGTTGTAGCTTTACAGGTTCTACTTTGATTCCCAGCGACTTAGCAACTTCATCATCTACTGTAATCCCTGTATTGTGGGTTGCAGCGTTTCCTTTAAATTCATCTCCATGACCAGCATGAGCCAGCGCGATCGCAGGATTAGAAAGTAAAATCAAGCTAAGAATCACTTTTATAATTGGAGCGCGAAGTTTTAGGGATAATCTCATTTGCTTAATCTAATTTTTATACTCAAAATTTACTGCAAGCGCTTTATCTCAAGCATCTCACAACAAAATGAAATAGGTGTGAAATGTCCGTGCCAAGTTTTACGCCATTCCCTCGTCTGCGCGATTTCTTTATTCTTGAGCGGTAATAATTTCGTTGGCTAACTTCCTTAATTCAGGACGTTCGTAATTTTTTAAGACACCCTGTGCCATGGCGATCGCGCCTTAATGATGGGGTGTCATTCCATCGATAAACCGTAAGTCATATCCTGCATCAGCCATCTCCAAATCCATAAAATCATGCGACATCATGCCACATGAATTATTCATTGGCGATGGTCTACCTGCTTGCTTTTAAAATTCTTAAATTGTAGTGTTTCGCAAGAAAATAGACTTCATCGGAAATAAACAAAAGAAGTTGCTAGAATAGTGCCATTCCAGAAAATCGCAAGTCAGAAAATGCTGTCATACGCCAAAGTAAAAAG
>JAYVVP010000377.1:0-20254 GCA_043786935.1 Pseudanabaena sp.
CGGGAATTTTCTTAAAAATCTTAAGAAATCAATTTCAATGTGATTGATTCTTAACCAAATAGCGATGCAATTTGTTGTCAAACAAGTAATGCCCAAAAACATCAAAATAAAAGATGGAGCCATTACTACGCCAATGATATACCAACTAATTACATGCGAAATCATTAGTAATGCGTAAAAGATTGCACTTGCAGTTATTGTAAAAATTTGGACAGGCGATCGCTTCAGGAAAGTAAATAACAAAGTCTGTGAAGTGGCGATCAAGTTAGCAGGTACAAGAAATGCACAGATTTCAATACAGTGCGATCGCGAAAATTCTCCTAGACTATCGCCCAGGCAATACATATCAAACATTCAGTTAATCCTTATCTATTCCCTCAGAGATTTCTCAAATATAGATGAGTAAATCCATCGTCACGATTATTTCTACCGTAACATATGTATATCGCCTCGTAAGTATTTGTTACTAATCGCAATCAATAGCAGAAAGCTATGTAAGGCGGACATTTCGATTATCGATTTATTGATTTTTGGATCTAACGATTCCAAATACTGAGGTGTAACCGTGCAGAAATGTAGTGCCACTGACAGGACCAATCTCGCCCGAACAGAAAAAACCGCTGAATGGAATTAATCCCAAATACTTTTGCAACAACTCAGAGTCAAAGTTTGGTTTGTCGTATAGCCTTTCACCACGACCCATGCAAGAAAACATTAAAGCTGCACTTGGCGATATATGCGGAGCCTCCAAACTTAGATGATTAGTGTAATTAATCAAAGCTTCTTCTAAATCTTCAGCCGAGGCTTTGCCATCGCGTAAATGTAGTTGAATTCTCTGACCAGGACGCATTCGATCGCCAACTGCGATCGCCCCAGAGCGAGGATCGACACCGATAATATTGCGAATCAAGAAATCTCCGCGCGATGGATTTGCCTTAAACTCATTCATCACCACTCCGATAAATAATGAATGTTGGGCAAGTTCGCGATCGCTTTGGCTTAATTCACCAACCGTATCTTGCAATAAACCTAGTGGCGGCTTACCTTCTAACCCTAAAATCAGATTGCGTTCACATTCAGAAACTTGCATGATTCTGCCAATTGGTCGGCAGCCCTGTGCGACAACTGGATCAATAGTTACATCTCCCCATAATGCTATACCCAGCAAACCTGTTCGATAAAGCTTATATTTCCCTTCCTCATGGAAGCAAAATAAAGAGTTTGCCCCCATTCCTCCACTACTAGCCAAACCACCAACTTTTACGGCTTGAGGATAAGCAAAATCAAGTCCTTGAATCAAATCGTTAATTGGAAATGAAAACGGATCGCCAACTAATACAAAATTCGGCAACTCAGATGGATCGACTTCTGTTAATTTCTCCCACCGATCAGGAGAGCTATCGAGATCTGGCAAATCTTTATCATCTAAATGAAATACTTTTGATTCTGTATTTGGTAGATGTCCAACTAATAAAGCGATCGCAGGTTTGTCTTCAAACTCTCGACCATTCCCGACAATTCCCCCACCAGAGCAGCCAATTAACTTTTTGATAGGCAATTTTTCGGCAAGCAACGGCAACAAGCGCGGGTAATCACTTGCAAAGGCTGTAGAAACAAACAAAAAAGCTAAATCGAGCGAACATTCACCAAGTGCTGCCAAAACTTGCTGCGACAGATCTTGCACCGCAGCTTCCAAAGATATTTTTGTCGAAAGACTAGTAACCCACTTCATAGACCTAGCCTCACATCAAATTCTCTTGCCATTATTTCTTTATAAACTACTTGAAAGGATTTTAAATAACCCTTTTTATTTAAGCTTTAGTACTTAAGTTTACCCTGTAAAGACATAATTTCTACATTTACTAAGCATTGCCGGAGTATAAAAAAGCCCGAATTTTCGAGCTTAATGTATTAATTATATTAATGTCTTACTTTTTGAGAGTTAAGGAGAATTACATATCTCCGCCACCAACGGATAATAAAAAGATGATTACAGGACCAGAAATAACGATCAAAGCTAAGCATGTCAGTTGAAAAATTAGCTGAAAGTTGATGCCCGACAAAGCAGAAGTTATGAAGTCCATAGCAGTTTTCTTAAATACGATTAATAAATAAAACAAATTTCTAGAGACATTCTAGCAAGCATCGCTACTCAAAAAACTTCTCCTTATCTTAAAAATCAAAGCTAAATATTTCGCGTCCCGCTTTGATTTTTTAGCGAAACCCAAAATTGATTTTGATAAAGAAGCGCTATCATTTGAAATACATTCACAATTGGTAAGAGTTATACCTGTGCGTTATCGAATTTGGTTGCTTGCAATTCTTGCTTCTGTTAGCGTTGGAGCCTCTCCACTACGCGCTCAAGCTCTTCTACCTCATACAACTCGGATTAATTTTGGCAATCTAGAAGAGCAAGCGCTCAATTTGGCAAGAGAAGCGGCTCAACTTGCTCAATTTGAGCAGTATGATTTAGCTTTGCCGCGTGCGCGTTTAGCAGTTCAACTAGCTCCTAGAGCATTTCAAACTCAAGGTATTTTGGGAAGTATCTACTTACGCAAAGAGAAATATTCTGAAGCGATCGCCTCTTTAAACTTGGCTCACGGACTCAAAAAAGACGAGCCAGCAATTTTATTTAGTCTGGGGGCAGCCTATCTCCGCAACAAAAATTATCCTGAAGCGATTAGCAATCTCAAAAAAGGTTTGATTCTTGAACCGAAAGCCGCCTCGGCAGTGTTTGACTTGGGTAATGCTTATTTTTTGACGAAGCGTTACGATGAAGCGGTTACTTTTTTTAATAATGTGCTTGTCCTTGATACTAAATTCTGGGCAGCAACTAATAATATCGGTTTAGTTGAATATGAGCGCGGTAATGTCGATCAGGCGATCGCTAAATGGCAAAACTCTCTCAAGCAAGCTGAAAAAGTTGAATTTCTAGCTGCTGAGCCAACTCTTGCTCTTGCTACGGCCTTCTATCGCAAAGGCGATCGCAAAAAAGGGGTTCAGCTAGCTGTGGAGGCGATGAAAATTGATCCACGTTATGGCAAGATTTCCTATTTGGTAGAAAACCTCTGGGGCGATCGCTTAATTACTGATGTGAAAGTAGTTTTGGCATTGCCTCAAGTCAAACAAATTTTAGACGAAAGCGATCTTTCCACCCGCCAAGTCCCTAAAGTCCGCCGCAATTAAATTACAGCAATTTGCTTTCAAACTCGCCACAAATAAGAATATAAAACCAATTGCGGGGCTTCGCACTGCAATCCTACTTGTAGCGGCTTTGATCAACAACTACTGCAATAAAAAAAGGGAGCGTCTGCTCCCTTTTTTTATTGCAATTGAGAAAAGAACTAGACTGTTGCCGCTACAGGAACTTCGTCTATAGCTTCAGGACTATTTTGCTCAGAGGGAGGCACAACTTGCCAGAATTGAGGCAAATAGCTTGACCAATTAGCGAGAATTTCTTTTGCTCTAGAACTGCCAGTATTGTCATAGCTGGACTGAATTAGTTCTTTCAATTGGTTTTCACCTGCGGTCGTGCAAACTCGTTGGACTTTAAGAACTTCTTGACTGAGGCGTTCTTTGAATTTGCTATCAATATCAAGGAAATAGGCAATCCCGCCTGTCATTCCTGCGCCCACGTTACGACCTGTCGTACCGAGAACTATAACCACACCGCCCGTCATGTATTCACAACAGTGATCGCCTGTTCCTTCGACAACGGCTTTTGCTCCAGAGTTCCGCACTCCGAAGCGTTCGCCAGCACGTCCATGCACGAACAGATAGCCGCCAGTTGCGCCGTAGAGACAAGTATTGCCGATGATGGCGTTGTCAGCAGGATTGAACGTGCAATCAGGTTTTGGTTTGATGCTAATGTTACCGCCGTTCATACCTTTACCGATATAGTCGTTGGCTTCACCGATGAGATTAAGGTTCATGCCGTTGATGTTGAACGCGCCAAAACTTTGACCTGCTGCACCCACAAATTCGAGATTGAGATTGCTGGCGAGTCCAGAGTTGCCATATTGTTTCGCGATCGCGCCTGAGATTCTAGCGCCGACTGAGCGATCGGTGTTGACGATCGCATAGGTTTTACTGAGATCGGTTTGATTCGCGATCGCTGCTTGAACGTCAGCATCTCCTAATATCTCGTCATCGAGGACTGCACCGTTACTATGAGGAGTTTCTGAATGCTTTAACCAACTGCGATCGCTCTTGGTATCGGGCAGATTAATCAAGCAACCCAAATTAATTTGATTGACATCAAGTTTTGCGAGTTTCACATCTTGACGTTGTACTAATAAATCAGAGCGTCCGATGATATCTTTGATTGACTTGTAACCAAGCTTGGCAAGGATTTGACGAACTTCTTCGGCGACAAAATAGAGGAAGTTAACTACATTCTCAGGAGTGCCAGGGAAACGCTTGCGGAACTGTTCTAATTGTGAAGTCACGCCGACAGGACATTTATTTGTATGACAAACCCTTGCCATAATGCAACCTTCGGCAATCATCGCGGCTGTACCAAAACCATATTCTTCACCACCGAGGAGCGCAGCGATCGCCACATCCCAACCAGTTTTGAAGCCACCATCAACTCGGAGTAAGACGCGATCGCGCAATTTGTTGCCCATTAGTACTGTATGTACTTCTGCTAAACCAAGTTCCCAAGGTGAGCCAGCGTGCTTGATTGAACTTAAAGGTGACGCACCCGTACCGCCGTCATAGCCAGAAATCTGGACGATGTCAGCATTAGCTTTGGCAACACCCGCTGCGATCGTGCCAATGCCAATTTCTGAGACTAGTTTGACAGAAACCTTAGCGATGGGGTTGATTTGATGTAAATCAAAGATTAGCTGGGCGAGATCTTCGATGGAGTAGATGTCATGGTGTGGCGGTGGCGAAATTAGCGATACGCCTGGTTTGGAATTTCGCAACATGGCAATGTAGCTGCTCACTTTTGGCCCTGGCAACTGTCCGCCTTCGCCTGGTTTTGCACCTTGAGCCATCTTGATTTCTAACTGATTGGAACTAACCAGATAGGAAGGAGTTACCCCAAAGCGTCCCGATGCAATCTGTTTGATCGCCGAGTTAGCGCTGTCGCCATTCTCTAAACCTTTGAGATGTGGAAAAGAAGCAGAAATACCATTCGCATCGACATCGTTAATTGGCAGATAGCGGATTGGATCTTCGCCGCCTTCGCCACAGTTGGACTTACCACCAACGCGATTCATCGCGATCGCGAGAACTTCATGAGCTTCACGACTCAATGCACCGAGAGACATCGCTCCTGTACAAAATCGTTTGAGAATTTCTGCAACAGGTTCGACTTCTTCTAGGGAAATGCTAGAGCGATCACTCTTAAATTCTAATAAGTCCCTTAGAGCGGTCGGTGTGCGATTTTGCAACTGAGTTTTGTAAACTTCATAATGATCGTAACCATCACCAGCGACCGCTTTATGCAGTGCTTTAGCCATCTCAGGACTGTTCGTATGGTACTCACCAGTAGGGCGGTACTGTATAAATCCATAGTTTTCAAGTTTTTTGTGGTGCAATTCAGGAAAGGCTTGAGAATGGAAGCTAAGCAATTCTGAAGCAAGATCGGCAAAGTTCACGCCACCAACGCGCGAAACGGTTCCCTTAAAGCAATTAGTAATTACTTCGTCACCAATACCGATCGCTTCAAAAATCTGAGCGCCACTATAGCTAGACAAGAGCGAGATTCCCATCTTCGAGAGAATCTTTAATAAGCCGCCTTCGACGGCTTTGCGATAACTATCTTGAACTTGAGAAATGCTTAGCGCCTTGATTTTGCCTTGCTGCATTTGCATCTGAGTCTTTGCTTTACCCCACCACTGGCGCGTGGTTTCAAATGCTAAATAAGGACAAATTGCGCTGGCTCCGTAACCAATCAAGCAAGCAAAATGGTGAGTGCTCCAACATTGCGCCGTTTCTACCACAATTGAAGCCTTCATCCGCAGCCCTTCTGCGCTAAGACGATGATGAACTGCTCCTACTGCTAATAATGGCGGAATATATGCATTGTCTGCACTCAAGTTGCGATCGCTTAAAATCAACAACTTTGTACCACCGCGCACGGCGGCTACGGCTGCCTCACTCAGCTTCGCAATCGCGTCTTTAAGGCTTGATGCTCCTGAAGATATTGCAAACAGCATATCTAACTTGATCGAAGCAAAGCCTAAATTTTGTAACTCTTCAAGTTCTGCTTCATTAATAACAGGACTCTGTACTTTAATCTGGTTTGCTGCTTCAGGAGTAGCTAAGAGCAAATTCGCTCTTTCTCCTAAACACATCGCCAATGACATCACCGTTCCCTCACGCAGAGGATCGATCGGTGGATTAGTTACTTGGGCAAAACGTTGTTTGAAATAGTCATAGAGCAAATGCGGACGCTGCGAAAGCACGGCAAGAGGTGCATCATCTCCCATACAGAATATAGGCTCTTTACCATCTTGAGCCATCGCTTCAACTACCATTTCTACATCTTCGAGCGTGTAGCCAAACGCTGTCTGATAGGTGAGAACGTGCTGCTCATCTAAAGTTGTCGCTTCATAAAATGGCTTCACTTCCAGATTCTTGCGATATTGCTTAATCCATTCACCATAAGGATGAGCCTTAGCAACCCGTTCCTTAATTTCCCAGTTATGGAGAATTTCATTGGTCTGTAAATCAACAGCAATCATCTGCCCTGGTCCAAGACGACCTTTTTCGATAATATCTGCTTCAGGAATATCTACAGTTCCCGCTTCCGAACTAACAATCACCATGCCATCGCTAGTAATCATGTAACGCGCAGGACGTAACCCATTCCGATCAAGCGCCGCGCCGACGATCTTGCCATCGCTAAATGCTAGTAGTGCGGGCCCATCCCAAGCTTCTTGCAAGCCACTGTAATATTCATAAAAATCAATAATTTCGGGGCGATCGCTTAAATCGGGCTGATTTTCATAAGCTTCAGGCACAAGAATCATGATCGCTTCAAGTGGACTATGCCCTGTCTCAATCAGCAATTCAAAAACGTGATCGAGCGTCGCCGAGTCGCTTTCATTGGCTTTAAGAATTGGCAATATGTCTTTTAAGCGATCGCCTTTGGCATCAACCCAATTTGGATGCGCGAGATCACCTTGTCTTGCCAAGAACCAATTTGTATTTCCTTGTAGTGTATTAATTTCGCCATTGTGACCGAGAAAACGCATCGGCTGAGCAAGCGGCCATTTAGGTAAAGTATTGGTGCTAAAACGACGGTGATAAATCGCGTAAGCTGAAATATAATCAGGATTTCTTAAATCATCATAAAAAGCATCAAGAACGGCTGAGCGTACCATTCCCTTATAAATAACTGTGACGTTAGATAGAGAAGGAACATAAAAGTCGCTACTTGTATTAGGGAATAACTTTTTGGCTTCGAGCTTAATCCGCCGACGGGTAATGTAAATCGCTCTTTCCAGTTCCGCAAGATTTTGGCGATCCGCGTCAGCTACGAAAACTGCTTGCTCGATCTGCGGCTGATTTGACTTAGCCTGAATCCCCAAAACTTGTGACTGCACAGGCACAATTCGCCATCTTAGAAGCTTCAAACCTTCTTCTTTAGCAATTCTTTCGGTAACTTCGCGACATAGAGCGGCGCGATCTTGATCCTGTGGCAAAAAGAACATTCCTAGTACAGAATGTTCAGGATCGATTTCAGGCATTTCTTTCTGCAAAAGCGCCCAAGGAATCGCCGTCATCACCCCCGCCCCATCGCCCGAATCTCGGTCAGCGCTACAGCCGCCACGATGCTCCATACAAGTCAAAGCCTTAAGCGCATTGCTCAATATTTTATGGCTAGCTCGACCTTCTTTGTCCGCAATAAATCCCACCCCGCAGGCATCACGCTCTTCTACCAGCCAAGATGGCCCTTGAATAAGATTAGTAGTTCCCGACTGATTAGACTGACTTGTATTCACGCGGCTCATTTCCATCGGATTATTCGTTGCTATCAAAAAAATATAACGCAAAGTAAAAATTTCAACAAAAATTGTCTAATCTGACTGCTGCGTGGGGCGTTATTAATTATAAACCACAAGAATTTTACTTGTGTTCCAGTTACTACACTTTTTGGGTGTAATTTTGTAGTGATTCTAAAGAAAATGCTCCGCGCTATCTCTAGGAACCTCGGTATAGTTACTGTCTACTGTTACAAATGTCTTTAAAAATGGCTTACTGGTTACTCAAAAGCGAACCCGATGTTTATTCCTACGCTGACCTAGAGCGCGATCGCCAAACTATTTGGGATGGCGTGAATAATAATCTTGCTCTCAAACATATCCGTACCATGCAACCAAAGGATCTTGCCTTGATTTATCACACAGGTGATGAACGCCGCGCTATGGGGATTGCTGAGGTGATTAGTGCCCCATATATTGATCCCAAATTAAATGATCCTAAACGAGCGGTGGTTGATGTCATCGCTGTGCGATCGCTACCTCAACCTGTCACCCTTGCCCAAATCAAACAATATCCCGATTTTGAAGGTTTTGACCTAATTCGGATCAGCCGCCTCTCAGTCGTCCCTGTATCTGAGACGCATTGGCAAAAGATTTTAAAACTTGCTAATGCCTAAAGCTAATTTTTGCTAAGTTCCAAAAGAGCGATCGCCAGCATCACCTAAACCAGGAACAATCCATCCTTGTTCGTTTACAACTTCATCAATACAACCTGAATAGACTTGTACTGTCGGAAATTGCTGATTGATTAGTTGCAAAGCGGGCGGCGCACATAACGCATTAATAATCCGAATTAAGGAAGCGTCGGCTCCTCTCTCAGTTAACATTTTCAAAGTAGTAATAATTGATCCACCAGTTGCCATCATCGGTTCAACAATAAAAATGTGTGTCTGCGGCTCAAATCTTTCTGGCAATCGATTTAGATAGCAACTAGCTTCAAGAGTTTCCTCGTTACGAACTAAGCCTAAATGATAAACACTTGCTGTTGGCAATAATGTCTGGCATCCTTCGAGCATCGACAATCCAGCTCGTAAAATTGGTACAAAAGCCAAAGGAATAGAACCATCAAGTAGCTGTCCTGATGCAGTTCCCACTGGAGTTTCTACATTCACTTCCTGAACTGGCAAAAATTCACGAATTGCCTCATAGGTAAGCCATTTGCCCATCTCGCTCATCGCTGTCCGAAATAATGGAACTGGTGTATGCTTCTCCCGCGCAATAGTTAGCCAATGACGAATGACAGGATGAGGTGGAACATATACGCGCAGTTGAGAAGTCATTGATTTGTTCTTAATTTTAATACTTTATATAATGCAAAGCGCCAAACGCCTCAAATTATAATCCTACCTTGCTTTGAGTTCTGATTAATAGCAAATGATTAACAGCAAGAAATTAGCAGCAAGATGCTGAAATCTCTTATCTAAACTTAACTTTCCTAACCTGAATCTAACAACTTTGGTCGAGAATTGCATCTTCTTGATTCTCTTCGATGTCAGGCTCAATCTCAGGAAGCGAAGCTTTGACATGGGGGAGTGATGCGCCTTCTAAACCTTTGTTGATGCGGACTGGTGAATAGTCGAGGGTTACGAACAGAGGATAATGAGACTCCCCGCGATCGCTAATGATGCTGCGATGCTTCCAAGGCAATCGCCAATAGTATTCTTCGCCAAGAGTTACTTCTACCTGTCGCCAACGTTGTAGTAGAGCGGAATAATCTTCATTTGGGCGATGTATAAATACAAAAATCTCTTGACCAGTTTTTACTTTCCAGTCAGGGTCGCACATGATCAAAGCAAGATCGCATTGCATTTGCTTGTGAGTCTGGGTCAAGTTAGCACTGGTAAGCTGTACCACTGGCAACGGAATAGAAATCAAACTTTCACTAGGACGACGCAGACTAGGAATCAACTCAAAATATGGACGATATTCGCGCAAAAGGGCGATTGCTTGCAATGGATCGCTGTAGTGACTAAGGAGCGTGTCGTATTGAAGTTGATGAGTACTCATAATGTAATCAGGGGAAGATGCACAAAGAAAGCAGAACCTTGTAGAGAGTCTGAATTAGGCGGTGACTTTACTAAGATTTTGCCATTGTGAGCGCTAATGATGTAGTGCGAAAGATATAAACCTAACCCACTACCTTGTTTTTGATGATTACCTTGACTAAATCTTTGAAATAAAAACGGTTGTTCTTTCGAGGGAATCCCTGCCCCTGTATCAGCGATTTCAATAACTGCTTCGGTTTCATCTTGTCTTAGCTTAACAACGACTACACCCGACTCGGTAAATTTGAGCGCATTACCAATCAAATTATTGAAGACGCGCAATAGTTCCAAGCGATCGCCTTTTACTTCCGCAATAGGCTCAAGATTAGCGATCAATTCAAGATTTTTAGAAATGGCAATCGGCTTAAGTTCTTGCACGACTTGTTCAAGCAAAGTCTTCAGATTTAACGGCTGTAAGTCAATCGATTTGCTGCCCGACTCATAGCGATAAACATCTAAGAGCTTATTTACCATTTCTAGTAGATTGTGATTGCTGCGCCCCATAATCTTTAGCACTTCGCAAATTTCTGGCGAGATCTCTCCAAGCACACCATCTTGCAAAAGTCCTAACATCCGATCCGCCGCGACTAAAGGTGTACGCAAATCATGGGTTAGACGCGAGACAAAATCTTGTCTTTGGCGATCAATGCGATCGCGCTCAGCGATACTATGCTTTAGACGAAGTAGCGATCGCACTCTTGCCAATAATTCATCGGCTTCGATCGGTTTACGGATAAATTCATCTGCACCGAGGTCTAAGCCTTTGACCGCATTAGCGCGATCGTAAGCCGTAATCAACAAAATTGGAATGAAAGGCATATCTTTCATCGCCCTAATGCGGCGTGTCACCTCATAGCCATCCATTCTGGGCATCATCACATCAAGCAAAAGTAAGTCTGGCGGTTCTGCCTCAACAATTTTTAGAGCGTCACGACCATTTGATGATGTTATAATCTCATACCCCTCTTCCTCAAGAATGGTGCGAACGAGAAACAAATTATCTGGCACATCATCGACAATTAGTAAACGGTCAGGGGATTTCATTCAGACGCTCAAGCAAAACATGATAACTAAGTAGATGTTGTCATAAAACTGTAATCAATGCAGTCATCCTGATGATAGAAATTACAGAAATCAAAAGTATTAACAATGCTCTCCGCCGCCCCCATTTTTTGATTAAGTTCTTATTCATAATCAATTTCATAATCAACATATCATCAATTAATATGCGTCCTCATCTATTACTCTGTCTCAGTCCATTTTTTGTGGTTAGCAGCGGACTATCTATTACATATGCAGAAGAAATTAAGCCCGCTAGTCAGGAGAAATATACATATCCACAAGAGGTAATCAAAACTTTTATGAAAGGTTGTGGATTTACCAATAGCAAAGAGTTCTACACTTGCAGTTTAGATAAAATCCGCTTGCAGTATAACTTTACTGATTTTTTAAAAATTGACACAGCCGCAAGAGAGACTAAACAAGTGCCTGAAGAAGTAATCACTATTTTTCAATCTTGTCGAAATGCTAAAATCTAAGCGAGAGAGCGCAAAGCACTGCCTCATAAATCAAAGGTAAGTATGACAATTACAGAAGTTGTAGTTATTGGTGGCGGTGCAGCAGGTTTTTTTGGGGCAATCCACGCAGCACAATCACCTCACACGCGAGTAACCTTATTAGAGGCAGGGCGACATCCCCTTGCTAAAGTACGGATTTCAGGTGGAGGACGTTGCAATGTTACTCATCATTGCTTTGAACCTCCGCAATTAGTGCAAAATTATCCTAGAGGTAGCAAAGCTTTGCGCGGTGCATTTTCACGCTTTCAGGCTTTGGATGTAGTGCAATGGTTTGGCACAGAAGGAGTGAAGTTAAAAACAGAAACTGATGGCCGAATGTTTCCTGTTAGCGATGATTCAGAAACAATTGTCGAAGCGTTGATGTTTGCTGCTAAAAAAGCTGGTGTCAATTTAAGCACAAATGTTATGGTGCAGAAAGTTGATCGTATAGCCAATAAATTTGATGTAATTCTAAAAAATGGCGAAAGTATAATTTGCGATCGCCTATTATTAGCCACAGGCAGCAGTCCATCAGGATATGCGATCGCGCGATCGCTAGGACATGAACTCGAACCTCCCGTTCCTTCGCTGTTTACTTTTAATATTAAAGACACCAAACTCCATGAACTCGCAGGTGTGAGCGTAAATCCAGCCATCGTCAAGCTTTTAACTACAGAATCTAATCCTGAAAAGAAAAAATCTACGCGCAATCCATTAGAACAATCGGGAGCCTTATTGATTACACATTGGGGTTTGAGCGGACCTGCGGTTTTAAAGCTATCATCATGGGCGGCGAGAGAGTTGCATGAGTGCCACTATCAGGCAAAACTAGCAGTTAATTGGATTCCTGCTCTCAAACTAGAAGCTGTTAAACAAATTTTAGTAAGTGCTAAGACCGATCAACCTAAGAAATTTATCTCAAATTATTGTCCTTTTGATGTTTCATTACGTTTATGGGAATACTTGCTCGACAAAGCCGAAGTTGAACTTGAAAAGCGCTGGGCAGATATTTCTAATAAATCTATTCAACAAATTGTAAATGTATTGACCGCCAGTGAATATGCGATCGCAGGTAAGGGGCTTTTTAAAGAAGAATTTGTAACTTGTGGTGGTATCCGTTTACAAGATGTAAATTTTCAGACTATGGAAAGTAAGATTTGCTCAGGTTTATATTTTGCAGGAGAGATATTAGATATTGATGGCGTTACAGGTGGTTTTAATTTTCAAAGTGCATGGACTACGGCTTGGATCGCTGCACAGGGTATAAATTTGTAAAATCAGGAGCTTATAAAGTGATTAACTTAGTAGAAGATTTGACTCAAGCGATTAATCAATTGCGATCGCGATCGCGTTTATCGATCCTTAGTAGTTGGCAAAGAAAGAACAAAAATGGTGTTTGGGAGATTTTACCAATCGTAATATCTAAGCGAAATATACCCATATTATCTTTTTTGCAAAATGAACAAAGCATTCATTTAAAACAAACTTGGCAAGTACCAGAAACCTGTACAGGATTACCAACATTAGGGTCGATTATTCGCTTAAATTTGATTTGGTGGGCAGATATTTGCGAAGTCTGGGTTAATGGCGAAAAAGTACAAGAAGGTGATTTGTTCGATCAGAAATGTCGTCTTTTATTAACTGAAAAAAACTTACATGAATTAGAAATTAAGCTAAATAGTCCGAAACATGACATTGGCGCATTACAACTTTCAGAATTAATATTTGAATATCCACATCAAGCTTGCGATCCTCATAAATTTGCTGATGAATTAGCAATTCTCCAAGCTTATGTGCCAATTTTTGTTAAGCAGAATATTGATCTTGATTGTCTGGAAACGGCGATCGCTAAACTAGATTTACTTTTTTCTTCAGGCGAAAAGGAAGGGGAAAGCTTTTTCACGGAGCTAGCTAAAATTCGTGAACCACTTCTGCAATATAGCGAATTTCTCAAACAACGTCAGATTTTTATACTTGGTAATTCGCATATTGATGTGGCTTGGCTCTGGGCGATCGCAGAAACTAAAAATGCAATGCAGCGCACGTTTACATCGGCTTTAAATTTGCAAGAGCGCTACCCAGAGCTAATCTTTAATCAAAGTACGGCTATCTCTTATCAATGGATGGAGACAGAATATCCTGAGTTATTTACCCGTATTCAGAAAGCAGTTGTTGCAGGGAAATGGGAACTTATCGGCGGGATGTGGGTTGAGCCAGACGGTAATTTGCCAAGTGGCGAATCCTTAATCAGACAGATTCTCTATGGGCAAGCATATTTTCGCGAAAAGTTTGATCGAGAAATCAAAATCGCGTGGTTGCCAGATACCTTTGGATTTCATTGGCAAATGCCGCAAATATTATTAAAAAGTGGTTTTGAAGCATTTGTTACTCAAAAACTTTTATGGAATGACACTAATAAATTTCCACATCAAATCTTTTGGTGGGAAGGTGTGGATGGAAGTCGGATTTTTACTTACTTTAGTAACGAGATTGGTCAAGGATTGGAACCTGTAGCGATCGCTAAATACTTAGCAACCCAAGAAGAAAAACACAACATCTCAGAAACAGCATGGCTTTACGGTGTCGGCGACCATGGTGGAGGACCAACTGTCGACATGTTAGATACGGGACGCGAGTGGGCTAAGTCGCCCATGTTTTTTGAGATGCAACCAAGTATGCTAGAAAAATTTTTACTAAATTTAAAAGCGAAATTAGCTACAGATTTACCAGTTTGGCAAGATGAACTTTATTTAGAACTTCATCGCGGTACATTCACATCTAAAGCCGAGCAGAAACGCCAAAATCGCCAAGTCGAAATTCTTTTAGGCAATACCGAAAAATTTAGCGCGATCGCTTCTTTAACTTCAAATATTCCTTATCCTCAAGACCAATTAGAAATCGCATGGAAAGGACTACTACTTAATCAGTTTCACGACATTCTTCCAGGTACATCAATTAGTGAAGTGTATACCGATGCTGATCAGACATGGACTGAGGTGAGAGAAATTTGCGATCGCATTCTCAGTCAAGAAACCCAAGAAAATACGAATCTGCAAGCATGGAATTTTCTCAATTGGCAGCGATCGCAATTAATTACAAAGCAAGATAATTCATTGTGTTGGTTAGCTGATATTCATAGCTTTGGATTTATAGAAATTGAAACGGCTGGAATTACTGAGACAAATCAGCTTTTAAGTATTACTTCAGATCATGACAAATTCTATTTAGAAAATCGCGATCTTAAAGTTGAGATTGACACTAAAACTGGTGTGATCGCTCAAATATTGGACAAGCGATCGCAGAAACTAATCCTAAAATCGCCAAGTAATTTGCAATTTTTTGAAGACAAAGGACAATACTGGGATGCATGGAATATTGATCCTAACTATGAAAGTAAAAAGCTAGAATTTCCTACTCTTGAGTCAATTATTATTGCCAGAAATTGCAGCTTGCAAGTATCAGTAAAAACTATCCAAAAATTCCGTAAGTCAACTTTTATTCAAGAAATCCAATTAACAGCATTTGAATCATTTATTACTGTTCATAACTGGGTTGATTGGCAAGAGGAATATACATTAGTAAAAATAGCTTTTCCTGTGAATTGGCGATCGCCTTACGCTACTTATGAAATTCCCATGGGAACGATTCAGCGCAGCACTCTTGGCGAAACGCCTGAAGCTAAATCTAAATGGGAAGTTCCCGCTCAATATTGGGCAGATATTGCGACTGAAGGAGTTGGTTTAAGCGTTCTTAATGACTGTAAATATGGCTATGATGCTCAGCCTGATTGTTTGCGATTAACCCTGCTCCGCAGTCCTAACTGGCCTTGTCCAAATAGCGATCGCGGTAATCATGAATTTACTTATCGACTAGTTCCTCATCAAGGAGATTGGCGCGAAGCAAATATTGTCCAACTTGCTCAAGAGTTAAACAATCCTATTGTTTTGCAAAATTTATCAATTCAATCAGAACAACAAAGCTATTTGCAAATTTTAGAGCCAAATATCATTATTTCAGCATTCAAGCGATCGCAGGATCAGTCAGGCTGGATTATGCGTTTCTATGAAGCACACGGCAAAACTACAGAAACAGACATAAATATTTCGCCTGATCTTTTGCAGATTGAAGACATTTGGGAATGCGATCTAATGGAGAATAAAAATACTTTGATTTCACTAAGTGAAGACAATCTAAATTCAGTGAAAATCACATTTCAGCCATATGAAATCAAAACTTTTTTAATTTATACCAATAACCAAAGTTAATAAAACATAAAAGAGAAAGGCGGCGATTGACTACCATGATGCGATCATCCTCTGCATTGATACAGTACCGAGTTTCTTAACCTTTGCAATCACACCTGAAGTTAAAGTATAAGGCTGAGACTGTCGCCCATTATAAATACCTTCAGCAAAAGCCATTGCCATACTTTTTGTAAATCCTGCGTTTAAGATTTTGGTATTAAGCTCATCAATACTTAAGGTGTTGAAGTCATTTAATATCAAATCTTGAGACTTTATTGAAGCTTTTAATTGAGGTTGAAGTGTAATATCTGCTTGAGACTTTGTTGAAGAATTGATTAGTTGTTTAATCTCTATTAAATGATCTTCTAATTTTTTAATATAGTTGTGATTGCTGATATCAGAGATTAAGTTAGATGACGAACTTACTAGCTTTTCTATATTTTTAATTTGCTCAGATTGATTAGACAGAGAGTTTTCAATAGCATCTATTTTGTCTACAAGAGATTTAATATCTTTAGGGGTTTGATTTATCTCAGGAATTTGTTGAGAGATGATAGTTTTTGATGATTTCTCAGGACTTGGTAGAGCAATGGATCTTGATTTTTTCAATAACTCTACTTGCTCTAAGATCGCTGAACTTATTACAGGATTCTCTGCTTCAATAATGTATGCACTGATCATCTCACCCTTACGTGGGTCGAGTTCTCTAGCTTTTACAGCTGCATAATACTCAAAATGACCGTCAATAACTTCATAGGACTGTAAATCATTTCGACGAAGAATTAAAGGGCTTATGAGACCTTCAGCCTTAAGAATTTGCTGAGCTAATTTTTTTAGTTGCTCCTCATCAAAATTTGTGTCAAGAGTTGTAGAAGTGATTTTCTTGACAGCTACAAGAGCAGTAGATAATCTCATTTCGATAGTCCTATTTTTTCCAATACTTCGATCGCTAGTAATTCAAACTCTTGAGCAGCCATTGAGTCTGGCTTAAATTCAAATATAGATTTAGGATCAGCTATTTCTAAATCACCAACAATCTGAGTCATTTCAGCACATTTAGCCAAATCATCACGATCATAAATAATCGAATCCATGAGATTAAGCTCATATTTGGCTGGAATTTTCTTAAGGCGATTTGGCAGGCTGTACTGGACAAATTTGGAATTGGTAGAAATTTTATTAGGTAAAATCCCTAATATTTCAATTGGATTCTTGTTAATCTGTTTTCTAAATCCATTTACCTTTTTAACAAATTCTTTGACATTGATTAGCCCTTGATTGGCATAAGGTTTGAGATCCGAAGGGATGATCAAAAAATCACAGGCAATTAAAGCCACTCGCGCAAAAAAGTTTAAAGATGGCGGTGTGTCAATGATCACTACGTCATAATCTTTTTCAACATCCTTTAGCTTTTGAGCGAGGATCATTCTACTGTAGTCAAGTTGATTTAGTTCATTTTCAGCATTCATCAAGTTGATGTGGGCAGGAACTACATCAATTGATGGATTGCTAAAATTTGATTTTCTAGCAACTTCTCTAATTGAGAAAAAGTCTTCTGATTGCAAAATGTGAAGGATATTGGATTCTTCAATATCGTCAAATTCTTCATCCTCAAATTTGACTAAGCCAGTGGCAAATGTTGTATTTGCTTGACTGTCGAGGTCAATCACTAATACTCGTTTTCCCTTCTTGCTGATAGCTGCTGCTAAGTTAACAACGGTTGTTGTTTTGCCAACACCGCCTTTATTGTGATAGATTGCGATTGTTTTCATATTTCCTGTCACTTGAGCGTCTAGGTTTGAGAGCGAAACTTGCTGAGAAAGTGAAGATACATCGTTAATCTGAGAAGAAATATCAAACTTAAAGCTGGACTTATCTATCTCAATACCCTCTAATTTATCCCTGCCAATAATACCTCTAATTTCCTCGATCTTGTCAGCAATTTCTAAGCCTTGACACTGAAAATTTAGTTTCACCTGATCGCCCACAAGCTCATAAATCCGAAAATCTTTTCCATTAGTCAAGACTCCATAAATAACTTGTAATTTTGTTAAATAGTATTTAAGCCGCCGCACATGAAAATCGAGATTCTGTTTAGGATTTTTTGCTTCCATCACCACACAAACCTTTGAAGATGGATTAGTCGCATTAGGGAAAACTTGAGAAGTTAGCGCCAAAAAATCTAAGCGAATACTACCAAGTGCCACTTCTTGATGCCACTTGCTCGCATCATAGCCCAGCGCTGGTAAAAGAAACTGTACAAATAACTTACTTTCGACTTCGCTCTCATTTCGACAAAGATTTGGATTAAAGCTCATAACAATGAAACATTCCCCAAAAAATTAAATTTTTATTAATTATATCCACTTGCAATCCCCATTTATTTAAATAATCGCGATCGCCGCCTGTCAAAATCACTTGACTATCAGGAAACTGCGATCGCCAATCATCTATATAAACTTGCAAACCAGCTAGCAATATCCGAGCCACTCCAGATTGCATCGCGCCTGTTGTATCAGTTGCCCATTGCGATGGCAGCATCTCTGGAATCGGAATATCTGGTAAAGCTGATGTGTTTTGATGCAAGCTGGAAAACTGCGATCGCAAACCTGCAATGATCGCGCCTCCAACTAAAGTTTTAGTTGCATCAACTCCTGTCAATGTGAGCGCAGTACCCGCATCAATCACTAATACTGGATAGCCATAAGTTTCACCTGCACCAAATGTGGCTAAAGCACGATCAACTCCCATAGACATATACAAGCCTTGCAATGGTATATCTGAAGTCGTCACAATTTGAGTCTGTGGCAACCTATGCCAACAGGTAATGATATTGGGAACCACCGAAGCGATCGCAATCCGATCAAAATCTCTAACAGCAAGTTGTGCCTCTAAAGTTGGTAATTGATCGTGGAGACAAGAATATTCTTCAAGTATTTGGCGATCGCCCCCAAAAATTGCCGCCTGAATCCTTGTATTACCGATCGAGATCGCTAAACATTCTTGAGTTTTATACATCACTTAATCATAAAATCTAGAAAATAAAAGGTAAGAAAAGCGTCCCTTTTGCTTTCTGGGTTTGCATAGGATACGATCAGTAAGCGAGAATCATACTCGCAATCTTCGCTTATTAATACTTTCTTTGCCCAATGGACTTTGAGCCAGCTTACAGCCGCTATCCTCTCGCTTCGGTTAACCAACGCCTCGGAGCGCTAATCGTAGACTTTTTAAGTTGTTGGTTTATATCAGAGTTGATTTTATCTCTGCTATCGATCACTGCATCCAGCCCTTTGCGCTTTGTTACATTTTTGGTGACTTGGTTCCTATTTCGTGTGTTGGTAGCTGCCCGCGCTCAAGGTCAAAGCTTTGGCAGATGGCTAATGAGCATTCGGGTCATTGATGCCGATTTTGGTAAAACCGCAGGATTTGCCGCATTTCTTAAGCGCGAGATTTTTGTATTTATTTGCTCGCTATTTTTGATCGAAACCATCACCTCGACCTTAATTGTGTTTGCATGGATTCCTTTTGCTGCGGATGCTGCTTTCGCGATCGTAGACAATGAAAAACGACAAGCCTTTCATGATCGGATTAGTGGCACAATCTCGATTCAAAGCCGTAAAGGATTTGCAATCGATCAAAAACTAGGAAAACTCTTTAACCAAGCGGGAAAACAAGCAACTAAGCTTTATGAAAGTCGTCAAGAGCGCGACTCCTATCAAGATGAATATAACGCCCCACGTTCTAAACCAAAACGCCGTCCCCGCTCAAAATCTAGACCACCTCAAGACTTTAATCGCGAGTATGATCGCCCCTACGAAGAACCTAGCGAAACTTCTTACGGTAGGAATGTTTATAAAGATGACGCTAATGATTTTGAGGATTTTGGTAATGAAGATTATCAAGATATTTATCCATCAAAACCCTATGAGGACGAACCACCTGTTAAGCGATCAGCTCGTCGTCCACGCCGTAAATAGCTACTTAATTTTGGAGATATTCACAAATGGTACAAACCGCAATCAAATATATCTCATTAGATGATTTTCTTGCCATCCCTGAAACTGAGCCAGAAAGCGAATACTTCGACAATGAAATCATTCAAAAAACTATACCCAAAGGCAAACACAGCGCTATCCAAGGTGAATTTACATCTTCTATTAACAGTGCTTTAAGAGTAAAGCGTATTGCTAGAGCATTCCCAGAATTACGTTGTACGTTTGGCGGCATGTCAATTCTGCCAGATATATCTGTTTTTAAATGGGAGCACATAGTACGTGATCCAGATGGCAAAATCGCTAATCTTTTTAACATCCCGCCTGACTGGATGATTGAAATTCTGTCTCCAGATCAGCGTCAAAGCAAATTAGTTAAAAAATATTATTTGCCCTTGAGCATGGTACTGAAATGGC
>JAYVVP010000378.1:0-7866 GCA_043786935.1 Pseudanabaena sp.
GCTTGCTGCCCTTTAAGCCCATCTGGATGAGGATGAAACCAGTTTAGTCCTGCTCGATTAATCACCTCAAACTCATATATATAGGTTTGTCCAGGCTGAATTGCAAAGCGAGGATGTCCATCCATCTCCTCTGGCAAAATCAATCCATGCCAATGCACAATACTAGCTTGCCCTTGAGGAAGGTTATTTTGGAAATTGACCCGCACACGCTGACCTTTGCGAACGCGAATAATAGGTCCCAAATAACTATCGGGAATGTTTTGTAAGCTGCTTGGGTCGCCCTTGACCAGTTGAGCTGCGTAAGACCAAACTTGGGTCTGTAGCCCTGATAAGATTGGAACCGTTTTTGGTTCCGCTTTGAGGTTGATTTCAATATCGGGAATGAATTTCGGGTTTGGAACACCAGCTAGAGTGTTCTTCTGAGGTATTTCCGAAGGTTGAGGGGAACAACTGGATAGCAGGCTGTTAGTTCCACTTACGATCGCAAACCCGCCTACAAAGCCAGCGCCTCGAATAAAGCTTCGGCGGTTTAAAGAATATTGATGAGTGATTTTAAATGACATATGGATCTCATCTATGAAGGCTTAGTGAGTAAGGCTTGTCTGTTAGAACTTTGGAAGTCATCAGGTAATACAGATTTCTAGATGACTTGCTTACAAAGTTCCTATTGTCAGAAGGTTATGAAGATTATCTCAGTCAGGCAGTCCCAAAAAGATTCCATAGCAATGTTTGCTCTAGGAACAACAACCCTTTATAGATGGCTGATTGGATTGTTGATCGGTCTGGGTTGCCTCATATCCAATATTGTTAATAGCTTGTTGGATAGTCGCAGAATTAGTTTTGGTTTCATCATATTCAATCGTTGCTAGCTTCGTGGAAAGATCAACATGACTACTAGCAACACCAACTAGAGCGCGGGTTGTAGATTCAATACTATTGACACAGCCTCCACAACTCATTCCTTTTATGTTAAATGCAACTTTATTATTCATTAGAATTAGATACTCTATTAATTTGAAACTAAATTTTGCTCTTGAAACAATTAAAAATGAACTTCAGCTTTGCTTAGAAAAACTTGCAGAAAGATAACTACAGTTCCTAATTCTAAGCAAAATCAAAGTAGACTCCAGAGCCTAAGTGTGAAAAAATGCTTTATCGTTTATTTAGAAATTGCCATTTGACGGCAAGATTCAGCACAACGAAGACAAGATGTGGCAGAGCGTTCACAAGTTTCTGAGCAAAACCCGCATAAGTGAGCATGAAACTCAGAATTGCGAAATATAAATTGGAGATAGAAAGAACAAAGGTCGGCGCAATCTTGACATAACTAGATAACTTGAGCGAACATTTGGGAATGGCTACCAGTTGAACAAGCCTCACCACAAGATTCACATTCACGCAGACAGTCAAAACAGTTCTGAATACAGCTTTCTAGCAGAGACTTACGAGTTTGAGTAGTTGTAGATATTATTAACTCCTGAGTAATTAACTAATAGCAATTAAAAGATAAATAGCTATTAAGTAGTTCCTACGCTGTTGCTCTCTACATTAAATCAGGGCAATGATTGATTACTAGATTGAGTTGATTAACTACAATATAAAGTGACATCAAATGCAATAGTTCTTAATCAAATACTTGCTCTATTTTTTAATAAGATAGGCTTATAACTACAGCTTACTATACAATTATGAAATAAGGATAAAATTCTAAATATTTTTATCTAAATTGTTTTGAAACATAGAAATTTAATTGACTTGCGATGAAAAATAAATTGATTTTATTGAGCGGCTCAAGTCACCTAATATTTAGGAAGTCACTGGTTGACAGATGTGATTGCAGATTACTAAATAAAATTTTTTGTGGATGATTACTTATATCTCCACCATGAAATGTAATTATCATTTCATGATGGAAATTAATTTTGCTTACTGTATTTCATTTTTGTTTTAGTGAAATTACATGATATTAAATTTTATTCTGATTTCATTTGGGAGCATCTCAATTAGGCAGAGAGTAAATGTACTTTAGGAGAATAAAAATAACCATTGAGATAAGCGCAACGATGCTTCAAAACTTGAGCAACATTATGCTGATTCCACTGAGCGCCAGAAATCTTGATACGACGACCAATCTGCTTAATAGTTGATTCAACCGCACCTGAGCCAATTGTAATCCCCTGTTGCTGTAAATAACCATACGCAGGAATACGATGACGATGATTGCGTAAATAATCGAGGAAATTAATAGCTCGTTTGAATTTACAACCTTCAAATAGGTCAATCGCCTGCTCAACCGCACCTTGCCAGAGTAAATCTTCCGCCTTATTTAGACGACGTAAAGAACCACCAATATTGTAAAGATGTTCTTTTAAATGATACCAGTCCAGTATTTCAAACCTTTGCTGTGATGGCGCTATTACCTTAAATAAATTCCAGATACCTTCATGTCCATCGCCTAGACAAGAGAATATCTCAGCTAACGGTTGTTTCTGTACCCAATCAATTAAACCTTGATTATTGAGAAAATAGGCAGCTATTGTTCCTTGGGCGTTTACTGCTTTGTAGTCTTTCCACTCACTCTTTTTCCCTTTCTCGGTTCGCAATCTCACTTTACCTCCATCTAAACTCATTTCTTCCACACTGTCAGTCATTGCTACCTCTGGAAATTCCTGTCTCTGAACTATTCTCTGTTGACTGCTATGGCTGATCTTGATTCCTGTCAATTCTTCAATGTTTGTGGCTGTTCTTGCGTAGGACTCACTAGCACTTACCAGTAGGCAACATTTTTCTAGTTGTGGACTTAATCTGCTTCTTGCTTTTACTTGCAATTTCTTCGCTTGCTTGCTCTTGAGCTTCAGTTCACCAATGCAGCTTTTTACTTTTCTTTCTTTCCCTGCCTTTGTCCCACTGCTTGTTTCGACAAAAAAATTCCTACATTTGGACTAACGTTTTCCAACATTTGCTCCCTAACTGCTATTTCTATGCCTTCTAATGTTTTCAATTGCTCTGCATCTTTTGCTTCCGCGTTCCGATACAAGATTTTTGCTATCTCTTTTGTACAGGCTTCCAGTCTTTGTTTCTCTTCTGGTGTCATTTGCTTGTCCTCGATAACTTTTTTCTATTATCTCTCTGTCTTCTTAAGTATTTCTACTCACTGCCTAAGTGAGATGCTCCCTTTCATTTTCTTGGTTTACAGTTATTTATCCACTAATCACAGTAATTACTCCATCTTCTACAGTGCAGTGGGTAATATAGTTCACCTTGTCTGATAAAAAAGGCATCGCGTAGAAGCCAAAGTAGGGTGATTCCCAAACTTTATAGACCGCCAATTCACGGACGAAGTGCAATATAAAGGCGAATAAAAATAAGTTTGTTTCGGGTGCAGCCAAAATTCGAGTTATTCATTGGTTTATAAGCTTTTTCATCACAATGTTATTTCACCTACAGAATTTTTGTTCAACATTACAGAAAGATTAAAAGCAACCCTTTATTGTACTAAAGAGTAGATTAAATATTGGGTGGCGATCATTTTGTTTTGTAATGTAATCAATCGATTTGATTAACTCAATCTGGAAATCAATCATAGGGCTGAAATAATAAAAGAGAACCAGCCTATGTCATTCCATTAACTGAAACAGAATTATGAAAAATAAGTTTTTGATCTATAGCCTAATAGGTCTTCTTAGTAGTGTGGCTGCGGCTGGTTTTGGGCTTACTGACAGCATACAGGCTCAGTCGATACCTGCATCAGAAAATCGGTAGTGTTTCACATTTGTTGGAGAGGGAATAAGAATCATAGGTCATGAAAAGAGTGTTTATCAATATTCAGTACATTTATTAAATTGCTAAATTCAACAAATGTGAAACATTAACCATTTAACCCAAGGCGGGGTAAAGGCTTTGATTCCCTATTCCTTCCAGACTAGTTTCTCAGAAACGAACCGCACCACATATCCTGTAGCTATCCCAGTTAGGCATGATCGAAGTGATCGGCAATCTGCTGCATTCCCTCGAATTGCTCAGATTCAACGGTTGCGTCAAGACTTAGGACTGAACTTAGTTGGAGCCGCTATAGTGCTAGATATGGCTCAGGAAATTGCCCAATTACGGGCATAGCTCAAGGTGTATCAGTCTCATCCGCACTAAAGAACCTACGTTCTGCAAAGCTTAGTAAATAAATGTAATGTCCAGTATTGGTGCTTTCACAGTAGATATAATTAGAGTATATCGCATTAAGATTCAGTCGAAATCCACGTATTAATCTAATCATTAGTTTGGTTAAGGATTTAAAGCATTATGACTAGCTCAACTTTTGCTGAAAAGTTATCAAGAAATATACCAAAAGAACAAGCATTAGTACTTTGGTTTGAAGAAGTAGGAATTGTTGACATTCCGCTTGTGGGTGGGAAAAATGCTTCTCTAGGAGAAATGATCCGCCAGCTTAAACCGAAAGGAGTGAATGTACCTAATGGATTTGCCACCACTGCCTATGCTTTCCGTCACTTCATTAAGAAAGCTGGCTTGGAAGTGAAATTGCGTGAACTATTTGCCGATCTTGATATTGAGGATATGAAGAACTTGCGCGATCGCGGTCGAATGGCACGTTCATTAGTACTAAATACGCCGTTTCCAGAAGATATACATATAGCAATCGCTACATCCTATCAGAAGCTATGCGAATGTGAGGAATGCGGTAAAGAATCCGATGTGGCCGTGCGTTCTAGTGCCACTGCTGAAGACTTACCCGATGCTAGTTTTGCAGGACAACAGGAAACCTACCTCAATGTCTATGGTACTAATGAAGTTGTGGAAGCCTGCCATCGTTGTTTTGCTTCATTATTTACTGATCGCGCCATCTCCTATCGCACGATCAATGGCTTTGATCATTTTGATATCGCGCTCTCGGTCGGCGTGCAAAAAATGGTGCGTTCCGATCTTGCATCCTCTGGCGTAATGTTCTCGATTGACACCGAAACAGGGTTTAAAAATGCAGCGCTCATTACTGCCGCCTATGGCTTAGGTGAAAATGTAGTACAGGGTGCAGTCAATCCCGATGAGTACTTTGTGTTCAAACCAACGCTCAAACAAGGCTTCCGTCCAATTCTTGAAAAACGTCTTGGCACAAAGGAAATTAAGATGGTTTATGACCTTGGTGGCGGCAAGCTGACCAAGAATATTCCAGTGCCAGTTTCGGAACGAACTAAGTTCGCAATTACCGATGATGAAATTCTAAAACTTGCAGAATGGGCTTGCATTATCGAAGATCACTATTCTGAAGTACGCGGCAAACTTTCACCAATGGATATTGAATGGGCAAAAGATGGTAGAACTGGCGAACTATTCATTGTCCAAGCTCGTCCTGAAACCGTCCAATCACAAAAGTTCGGCAACATTCTCAAAAACTATAGACTTCTTGGGGATAAATCGGTGATCGCAGTGCCAAAAGTCTTAATTACGGGTCGGGCTGTGGGTGAGATGATCGGTCAAGGCAAGGCGAATGTAATTCTAGAAGTCCATCATCTTGAAGACTTCCAAGTAGGTGAAGTGCTAGTCACCAACAAGACCGACCCTGATTGGGAACCAATTATGAAAAAAGCCAGTGCGATCGTCACTAATCAAGGTGGACGCACTTGCCACGCCGCAATTATTGCGCGAGAAATGGGTATTCCAGCGATCGTTGGTTGTGGTAACGCTACAGGCGTTATCAAGTCTGGACAAAAAGTCACCATTTCCTGCGCCGAAGGTGAAGAAGGCAAGGTCTACGAAGGATTGGTTCCCTTTGAAATTGTCGAAACCTCCCTCGATAATTTACCCAAGCTCTCTACCAAAATCCTGATGAATGTTGGCAATCCTGAGGAAGCATTTGGACTGTCTTCCATTCCTTGTGATGGTGTTGGCTTAGCACGCATGGAATTTATCATTGCCAATCACATTAAGGTACATCCCCTAGCCTTGATAAATTTTGCTACCCTTGCAGACAAAGCAGTTAAGCAGGAAATCGCCCAACTGACTGCCCATTATGAAAATAAATCTGACTTCTTTGTAGATAAGTTAGCCTACGGTATTGGTATGATCGCTGCGGCATTCTATCCCAAACCTGTGGTTGTGCGGATGTCTGATTTCAAGAGTAATGAATATGCCAACCTATTAGGCGGTCGTACCTTTGAGCCTATCGAAGAGAATCCGATGATCGGCTGGCGTGGTGCATCTCGCTACTACGATCCCAAATATCGCGATGCTTATGGTTTGGAATGCCAAGCACTAAAACGTGTTCGGGATGATATGGGCTTAATTAATGTAATTCCGATGATTCCATTCTGTCGTACCCCTGAAGAAGGTCGCAAAGTGCTTATGGAAATGGAAAAACACGGCTTGAAACGTGGCGACAATGGGTTGGAAGTCTATGTAATGTGCGAAATTCCCAGTAACGTGATTCTAGCAGATGAGTTCTCACAGGTATTCGATGGTTTCTCAATTGGTTCCAATGATCTCACTCAGTTAACTCTGGGCTTAGACCGTGATTCTTCTTTAGTTGCTCATATCTTTGATGAACGTAACGAAGCTGTCAAATCTATGGTTCGCATAATAATTCAACGGGCGAAAGCTAACCATCGCAAGATCGGTATCTGCGGTCAAGCACCAAGCGATTATCCTGAATTTGCAAAGTTTTTAGTGGGACAAGGCATCGATTCAATCAGTCTTAATCCTGATTCTGTTTTGAAGACAATGTTAGAACTTGCTAATCTAAATGCTGAAAGCAGTGAGACATCTGGGTGATAATATAGTAGCCTTGCAGAATGGAGTATGAATCAAGCAAAGTCTTATTAATAGGCGTGTTGGGAAATAAAAGGTAGATGTGGACAGGGTTTCTGTCATTTTAAGTCATTAAGCAGCATCTAAATAGAAGTTCCATAAACCAGTAGCAATCAACATGAGACGGTCTTTAAAATTGGAGACACGATTCTGTAGACATCAGTTACAGCCATGTAACGCTTGATACCTGCATGAGCATGGAGACTGTCAAGCAAAATGTGTAAAGTCTAGAAGCTAGAGGTAGAGACGATCCTCGAAGAGGATGGGGGGTGAGTAGCATTGGAACGAAAAAGCAGGTTAAGGATTTTAAAATCACTCGAAATCTTCTTCTGGCAAGGATTCTCGTAACAAACGAAGTTCTCCCTGTTGAACAGCTTCAGGTAAAGAAAAGGAATACCGTCCCAGCATATTTTTTATGTGCTTGTAGGGGTCAACGCACGAAACGAATGAGTTTGTACGTTAAGGCTACATTTCTTTGTCAGCCTATCTTCTAGATTAATGGAAAATATTCCACTTAAAATTCAAACTTTAGAGAGTGCAAAAAATCTACTTTCTGCACTGGGCAAGGTTGTCACTAGATATTCTTGCTTTCAGCCTGATTTCATTGCAAGAACCTTTGCTAGAATCATAGTGCATTTAACATTCATATCAACTAAGTTTTTGTACTTAGCGTACACATTAATCTGTTTCGTGCGTTGACCCCTTATATGCACATCTCCTTGAGCAGGAATGTACTGAATTGCATTAGAAATGAGATTTAATACTAGTCGATAAAGTTGTGATTCATTACCAAGTACATAGATTTCTATAAAAGGAACTTGACTAGTTAAGTGAATATCCGATGCAGTAGCGAGTTCTGACATTTCTTCAGTCAAGTCGCTGACTAAATCATTCAAACAGCAGGGTTGAAATTTTTGGTAATGTAACAAAGTTATTGAATAAAAGAGCATGAAAAGATAGGAAATTCATAGCGATTAATAAAAAACGGTTTCGTTTTATTGACCGCGTAAATTGGCAAGTTCTTTTAACTGTTGCATTTGCGCCTCAAGGCGA
>JAYVVP010000379.1:0-7855 GCA_043786935.1 Pseudanabaena sp.
TGCGGCTGGCTTATGGAACTTCTATTTGGACGCTTCTTAAAAATAGATGGAAAGAGCAAAATCTGCTCTAAACATTGCTTTTGTTTCCCAACAGGTCTATTATTTCTGCAAAAAATCGACCATAAAAGTCATCATCACTTTGCATTTGCGCTTCTAAAAATACCAATGGCAAATTCAAATCATCAGAAATCGGCGTGAGTAGTTCATCTAACCGAAGTCCTGTCTCTTTCACCACTGGCACACTGTAATCAAATTAATAGTTTGCAGGAATATCAGGCAATAACTCTGAGATTAGGTCAGGCTGGGATAAAAAGATACGATAAAAAAGTTTGTCGGTTTTCATTGTCTGATTATCGATCACATCATAACGATCGCCCTTAATTTGAATTTGATCGAGATTAAAAGGTTGATCGCATGATAGAGGATGGATAATTGCGATCGCCTGAAAAAAAACTAACTAAGCCAATCAATCCTTGGCTAGAACCTGATCAAAATTAGCTACTAGTTCAGCAACCATGATTTTTCTCCTTGCTATACTTATAAACTAAATCATATTCCAAAGATTATTTGGCTCTTCTATGCGAAATTTGCTGTTTGCAGCACTAGGCGGTGTGCTGATGGGACTTACTCCTGCTCCATTTAGCCAATGGTGGCTAGCTTGGATAGCATTAGTTCCACTTTGGATGCTAGCTCAAAAGCTGAAAGTCAAAGAGGCGATCGCTATGGGTGCAATGTGGGGATTTTGTTATCATGGCATGGCGCTATTTTGGATTACCAGCGTGCATCCGATGACATGGATGGGTGTACCTTGGTGGAACAGCTTTGCGATCGCCACAATAGTTTGGTTATTGATTACTGGATGTGGAGCCTTACTATCTTGTCTATGGGCTGGCGGCATGGCGTTACTCACTCAGCGACTGAATGTAATTAGTCGGGTGATTATTGCCTGTGCGATGTTTAGTGGTTTGGAAATAGTTTGGAGCTGGGGACCTCTCTATTGGACAGCGTTGGGCTATACCCAGAGTCCTTATGATTTGCTATTACTGCAAATTAGCCGCCTCTCTGGTCAGCAAACTATGACGACGGCAATCGTAGCGGTCAATGGATTGTTAGCAGAATCTCTATTGCGAAGAACATGGCGCGATCGCATTCCATACATTAGTGCATCAATTGCTTTTTTAATCGCAATCGCTAGTTATGGTGCATGGGAAATGAATAGCGATCGCATGGTTAGTACCAATGAACAATCGATTAGAGCAGGGATTATTCAGGGTAACTTCCCAAATGCATTGACTGTAAAACCGCGTGGATGGGAAATTGCGATTGATAATTACACTAAAGGCTATGAGAAACTAGCACAATCAGGAGCAGAAATGATTGTCACTCCTGAAACTGCTATTTCTTTTCTCTATCCAGATTATGATGCGCGGCGAGAACCATTTGATCGAATGGTCGAGAAATATCGAGTTCCTGTCTGGTTAGGCAGCTTGGGAAAAACTCGTAATCCTAATGCTGAAGACCCGAATAATTATACAAATAGTTTATTTCTTATCGATAGTTCAGGCAAAATTTTCGGTCAATACGACAAAGTTCGACTTGTACCAGTGGGCGAATATATTCCATTTAAAGCAATATTAGGCGGCCTGATTAAACGTTTATCGCCGCTCAGGGGTGAGGTTGAAGCAGGATCAAGCGAACAACTTGTTGATACACCTTGGGGACGTTTCATAGTGGGGATTTGTTATGAATCAGCGTATCCAGCCAACTTCCGCTTTCAAACTGCCGCAGGTGGCAAGTTAATTCTATCTGCTTCTAATAATTCTCATTTTGCGTCTTATATGTCAGCACAGCATCATGCTCAAGATGTGGCTAGAGCGATCGAAAGCGATCGCTGGGCAGTCCGAGCCACCAACACAGGCTATTCTGGCTTTGTTGACCCTAATGGGCGAACAATCTGGCTCTCGGATGTGAATGCTTATGAAACCCATGCGGAGACGGTCTATTTACGAACTACCAAAACTCTTTATGTATTATGGGGTGACTGGCTGACACCTTTGCTATGTATTACCAGCATTATTATTTATGCAAAACACCGCTTCACAAATTAATTGCCAATCGCCACTATCACTACTACCACCGCCAAAACCACTGCTAAAAAAACCATTATAATCAAACGAATCATCGCTACTCTACTTGATGATTGCTCACCTCAAAAATATTAAATAGATGATCTTAGTTAAATTAACCTTCAACTAGCCTTCGTAAGATGTTATTTCCACTCCAGAAATGTTGTACTTAATTTCGTTAAAGTCGCTTACATTCACTAAGTCTCGCATCGCTGCACTGAGATATATCTTTCCAAATTCACCTTTATCCTGAGCCATTTTTGAAGCCACATTTACGGGCATTCCTGCAATATCTTTACTTCCAACTGATAAATCGGAAATCAGAACTTCACCTGCATCAATCCCAATTCGACAAGTGATGTCTTGCTTTGTGAGTTCTTGACGAAATGTTTGAGCAAAGCTAACCGCCGTATCAGCTTCATCAAAAACGTAAATTCCTAACGAGCTAATCACTTTGATTTCAGCGGCAGCTTTTTGATCTAGGAGGCGTAGTCCTACATCTTTCATTAGTGCCGAAAATGATAGTTGATTGAACATCGAAACTTCGTGATTTTCTACTGCTTGGTTTTTGCTCTCGATTAGCACCACTACTTTTTTCTGGATGTACTTATCTATTAATAAATGAGCAAAATTCTGGTCTATTAATCGAGTCTCATATTCTACTAGATCAGCATAAAAAGCTTCAGAGTAAGGTATAGGATAACGTTGGTTAAGCGGCTGTATTCTCGATAATCTTGAGCCGTCTAATACTCGATAAATATTGCCAATCTCTGTAGTTAAATTAGTTAAATCATCGCGCTTCTGAATTGTAAAGTTATGATTACGCGGTAAGCGATCGCACATAGATTGACTAATTAAAATCTCGCCCCCTTCTGTATGATTCTCGGCAATTTCCTCAATCGCATCCGCTTCTAATCCATACAACCCTCCACTAATGGAATAAAAGATTCCATAATGAGCACCTATGCCAATTTTAATCTGGCAACTCTGCGCTATTTCGTCTTGAATAGTCAACATTGTTGACACAAGAGTTGTGGCGTTGATTGAATCTGGATAAAACATTTGGGTATTGTCAGCCGCCCAAATACCTATGCTTTCACCCCCGATCGCGCTCCCGTAGCCATATAAAATCTTTTTGGGTTGGTTGATAATTGCTAAAATTTCCAGCAAGCCCCTTTGCTTACAAAGCCTAGTCAGACCAACTGAGTCAGAAGATACGCTATAACCTTGTACCTTGTGACTATCAAGTAACTTTAATGCATCTGCATGGGTTTGTTCACTACTCAGCCACTGCTCAACTAACCTTAGAGGCAGCGCTCCAATAATGTCCTGCTTAACGTCAAACAGTTTAGTTGAGTAGAGTTTTTTGCTGAGTTTTTCTGTCATCACAGTTGCCCCATTCAATCCAGAAATAAAAACCAGAAATAAAAAAGGGACGCAAGCATCCCCTTTTTGATTATTTTACTAGTCCTGCTCTGAGAGCGCGGACTGCGGCTTGGGTGCGATCATCAGCGCAGAGCTTATTTAAAATATTCCGTACATGAGTTTTGACTGTCCCAACTGTGATGTAAAGACGTTCCGCAATTTCTGCATTGCTATTGCCATTGACAATCTCAGATAATACTTCCAACTCGCGTTCAGTGAGTGGCGTTGCGTCGAGAACTTGTTTGTAATCAGCCTCCGCTGCATCAATTTCTACCGTAGCTTCGCGGCGACGCACCTGCTGCAAGACAATTTTCGCGATCGCAGGATCGATCCACGAGTTACCTTCGGCGGTTAGTTTTAGGGCTTGGACAAGATTTTCTGAGCTAATATCTTTGATGCAATAGGAATCTGCACCTGCGGCAAATGCTGCCAGCACTGTCTCTTGACTATCGGTTAGGGTAAGGATCAAGACTTTAGTGGTTCTACCTGATTCAATAGCCGCAGCTTTAATCTGGCGCGTTACTTCCACGCCATCCATATCAGGTAAGCCTAAATCCACGATCGCGACATCAGGTTGTTGGCTGTTGACTAAAGCCACGCCTTCTGCGCCTGTAGCCGCTTCACCTACAAAGACAAGCTCTTGTTGCTGTTGCAAAGCGATCTTCATGCCCATGCGGGTTAGGTCATGATCTTCAATTAGGACAACACGAATAGAACTCATAAGCATTTTTGCAGATTGTGCAGGGTCTGTATTGTTACCAGAATCTCACAGAAGGGGTCATAAAATCAGAAAATAGAAGGTGAAGCTTCCTGACGCATCCTATTTTCTAGTTTCAGTTTTTACCAACCATAAAGGTTAAATTAAGATTTTGATCATATACTGCACCGCTTTTAGTGGTTTGTTTTACTGCAACTTGATAGGCAACATTGTTACTGTCTCTTAGCCAAGGTGAACAATAACGCCCCATCGGTAAACTATAAATATTGCTTGTCGCGATCGCCCCATTACTAGGTTCAGCTTTGGGCGGTATTTTGAAAGTGATGCTACGTCGTTTTACATAATCACTTGCAACTACACCAGTCGCTGATTCTTTGCTCAAACATTGCACCTCGATTTGAGTATCCTTAAGCAATTCGCGCACATTCCCGTGATCGCTAAGAATTAGCTGATTTTCAGTACTAATACCTGAGATTTTTTGAACTTGTAAAGAACTAATGCGAGATGGGTCGAATCCGCCTGTAATTTTGACTACTTGGAGATTATTTTCGGGAATAGCTTGATATTCTAACGTCCCAGGGATTTGGTATTGAAGGGTGGCGATCGCATTTTGCACATTCACATCGGCTCCAATTTCGACGCGATCAACTCCTAATGCTGTCGGTGACTCTTTGGCAGCCCAATCAAACCGATAAAACAATCGTGCTGTATCTTGCAAATAAGTGTAAGTATCTGGTACGTCTGAACTCTGACTTAATAAACGTGACAAACCATTCTTCTCAACCCAAATATTTTTGACCAGTCCCACTTTTTTGCTGATTGCGACCGCTATTGTTGCGCGATCGCTACTTATCTCCGCAGGAATATCTAACCGTGGTACAAGCGTAACTTTCCTATACATTCCTGTCTCTCCATTGCGCCCATTATTGCTTGGCTCACCATCCCTCCCACTCTGACAAGAATAATAATCTGATCGCGTAACTCCCTTATTAGTGCGACGATAAAGCCAGTCATCTTTGCGATATTCTGAAACTTCTGAGGATGAATAATCATAGTTATTGCCTGATCGCGCGCAAAGTCGAGTTTCTTTAGAGCTATATTGCCAAGCTGCTTTAGCATCGTTAAATGGTCTGCGTTCAGTCTCCCAAATACAATACTTAATCCGCCATTCTGACTCTTGACATTCACAACCTTTACCACCAATTGCGCCACGACCATTTCGACCACCCTTAGCACCAGCATTACGGATTTCTAACTGCGAGAGTGCCGCAATATCAGTATAAAAAATCGTGGCATTACCACCATTACCACCATTTCCGCCACGCCCACCATTTCCACCATCCCCACCTGATGCACCTACTAACGAATACTCAGGACGATAAGGCGGTTCACAACTACTTGCTGAGCGACCTGGTGTTCCATCTTCACCATCTTCGCCAATTGTTCCAGAGAGGTTGTAGGCAGCAGGTTTACCATCAATCACAATTTTTAGATCTTGACCGTCTCGACCTATACGCCCCTCTCTACCCTGATCGCCATCTTGTCCAGTCCTGCCAAAAGTGTTTTGCGCGATCGCTGATAAGCTACCTAAAAAAAATATCAGAATAGCAATAGGTAAAGCTTGAATCAGTAATTTGGGCGATCGGGTCTTAAACATATACAAGCACTTTGAACTTAATTTATTTTTGTTGACATTATCATTACAATTTGAGTTCCAAATAAAATCCAAAAAATAGATTCGGCGCGAAGCGCTAGCTCTGTATAAACTTAAATTAAAAAATATGTCAGCAAATCAAGGTCAACAGTTAGAAACATATAGCACTCAACATCCTCAAGAGGTACTGCTAGTAAAGTTAAAGATCGAGAATGAACTAGATGAAGTGATGATTTTCAAGGGGTTTTCTAGCGCATTGATGCGCTCAACTGCGTTCGATCCTGATATACCAGTAATTCCCGATCATGCTGAAATTTTGACTATTGATCGATTAACTGCGCCCTACAAACCAAATGAGCCTGACTACATTCAACAAGAGGTAACATGGGAAGAATTCAAAAGTTATTTGTAAACTTTATCTAACACACTTAACTTACATGTGCTCGAATAACTACATATGCTCGAAGAGACAAGACAATCAATTTATGCAAAACAAGTAAAGATCGCCTCATTACTTCTTTACCAAAATATATTAGAGCAAGCCCCTTGGGAAGCCTATGTGAAGTTGTTGAAGTGTCTCGCTAACTATGCTTTAGATGGACACGAAAATAGCTCACGCCGACTTAATTATTTATTTGCTTATGGTAAGTGGTTCCGAGCGCTCGCGGCTACAGGCTACAACTGGAGAGATTATGTAATTTCGCAGATTCTGACATCTGATAACCCGTTTAGCCAACAGGCTCAAAAAATAGAACTTGCGCTTTTACCTGTTTACTTAGTCTCGGCTGCTAAGCATGATCTTCAAGTTTTAGAAGAGTTAAGTTTGTGGGGCGGGGACAAATTAGTAGATTTTATTGAACCATTGAGCGATTGCTCAACGGCTTGGCAGTTGTCAAATAGTGATATGTCCAAACTGTCGGAAGCCAAGCGATCGCTGATCCTGAAATTTCAATCAACTGATGGATGGACGCAACTACTACCCGAATTAGCCAATTACTATCACAATTCAGGCACAGGTATATTCACCGATTATGACGCTTTCCGTTGGCGTAAAAGTCATTTAGAAGGAATTGCTTATCCCGATTTGGTGCAATTATCCGATCTAATTAGTTACGAGTCACAACGTCACACTCTTTACAAAAATACAGAAGCTTTTCTAAAGGGCTATCAAGCTTTGCATGTCTTGCTCTACGGCAGTCGTGGTACAGGTAAATCCTCAATGGTCAAATCATTGATGTATGCCTATCGCGATCGCGGGCTGCGTCTGGTAGAAGTTGCCAAAAATGATCTTAAGGATTTGCCAACTATTGCCGATATGTTGCGATCAGTCCCGCAAAAATTTATTATTTTTGTCGATGATTTATCTTTTGAACAAGAAAGCGAAGACTATAAAGCACTCAAGGTGATTTTAGAAGGAAATCTCTCTGCACAGCCAAATAATTTACTGGTTTACGCAACTTCAAATCGTCGTCATTTATTGCGCGAATATTTTAGCGATCGTCCCAAACTTAGCGATCGCGAAGAGGTAAATCCTTGGGACACGATGCAAGAAAAACTGTCGCTAAGCGATCGCTTTGGCTTAACACTTACATTTTTGCAAGCTGATCAAGAAATTTATCTTAAAATCGTACATCATCTCGCCAAACGTGCAGGTATTGAACTACTTGATGGCGATCTCAATTTTCGAGCCTTGCAATGGGCAACCCGCAACAATGGTCAGTCAGGACGAACTGCTCAGCAATTTATCGACTTTTTGCAAGCAGATCTGGAAATCAAAAGTTGACATGCAATGCATTTAAGATTTTGAGACTTTAAAATAAAAGTTCTGATATAAAAAATAATTTTGGTATATTTAACGCTTTGTGTAGTACTATAGTCATCTGCAACGGGATGTAGCGCAGCTTGGTAGCGCGCCTGCTTTGGGAGCAGGAT
>JAYVVP010000380.1:0-7849 GCA_043786935.1 Pseudanabaena sp.
CAGGCTTATGGTTTTGTGAATTTTACAAACTTTAGATCTAGATTACTGGCTTGTCTTTCTCATTGATTTTCCTTATCCCCTTATACTCAGAAGAGCCAGTTTAGTCTTGAGAGTAAAATGGTTGAGTTTAGTAGACCTGTTAGGCAATAACAATTAAAATCAACTCATGGAAAGTATCAATCAGATTGCAGAAAATGCAAGGATAAATCTTGCTAAAGTAGCTGATACTAGTCTTGGGAACATTACCGAAAAAACCAACAAACTAATTGATGGAATAAGTTCTGCAACTACAAACTTAAAAGACTCTTTACAGGCAAATATTGGAAAAATTGATAATCTAAATCAAACACTTTCTGAAGGAATCCAGACTTCTATTAACTCATCTTTACATAGTTTGATAGATAATAATCCGCAATTGTTTTGGTTAACAAGTCATCCTTTACAAGCTCTTATCATAGTGCTAGTAGGATTAGTTTTATTTTCAGGATTAATAGGAGCAATATCACATCTAACAGAAAAGTTTTGGATATTAATAATTACATACCCTTTTAAACTAATTTCCAATGTTTTTGGGTCAATTTCAAAATCTTTTCAAAACGATAATGAGCAAAAAAATATTTCCACAGAAACTGAAAATCAGAAATGCATTGCAGCAGTTTTGAGCCGTCTTGAAGCCAATAGACAAGAACAAAATTTACTGCTACAAGAATTAGAATCTCTTCTAAATCCTTAGTTGATTTTTATTATACAGATAAATTTAGTAGAATTAGATAGATAAAAATCAAAAAAAATGACAAATAAAAATAATTGGGTTAATAAATCCCTAAGCGGATATAGTAAGTTATTTGAACCTAATAGTTCGTGGATGTCTATTTCTCTTATTTCCACATTTAATCTAGAAACCTGTAATGTTGAAGATCCTTTAGAACAAGTTCTAAATCGAAAAGAGTTAGAAGAATTTGACTATATTCCAGTTCGCTCTAAAAATAGTGTTGTTGGTGTTTTAAATGCCAAAAATCTTAGAGATTCTAAAAATACAATTGATTCAGTTAACTTAACTATAGAACAGCTTGATGAGCCAATTTTCAAAAAACTTGATGAGTCAATTTTAATTTCTATAAACGGTGACATTATATCTTTCTTAAAAGACTCAGATATTAGTCCTTTCCGTTTAGTGCTAGACGGAAAAGAGATAAGTGGAATTGTTACAATCAGTCATCTGCAAAAACTGGCAGTCAGATCTGTTTTATCTTCTTTACTTAACTATTTGAAAATCTTGATGGCTGAATCAATTAGGAAAAAATGCCCTAACGACAATGATTGGATGTCAGAATTAGATAGTAAGGAACAAATTGAGATTAACAAAAAATGGACTAAGCTTACAGCTAGTAACATGGCAATTGATAAACTTACTGCTACTAATCTTAATCACAAAATTTCTGTAGTAAAGAAACTAGAAATAATCTTTGGTTGTAGAGATGAAGTTTCTGGAAATCTAGAAGATATTCGGAAGTTTCGTAATTCAGTAAATCATATGCACGATTATGCTTCTAACTCTGAAAATGCGAAAAAAGTATCTAAAATTGTGAGATATATATTTGAGATTATTGACAAACTAGAGGACGTAATTCAAGGAAGAGAATCTCTAAATATTATTTAGTTATGCAGTTTTCTAATTAGCACAAACTAACTAGAAAACTGCAATAAAAACTGAGGTTACTTACTTCCAGCTTTGCTAGCTGTCTCCTTGAGATTGCTATTGAAGAACATAGGAATAAACTTCTCGACAAAAGAAGAAGGATCTTTATCCCATGCTCTTTTGACTAGATCGATTCTAGTTTTTTGCAATTCAGGAGAGAACAAAGTCTGAGGAAGTTGATCGATTAAGTATTGAGGGCGCTGCCAAAGAGGAAGGGTTTCGGAAATCTTTAACAAATTCTCAAGACGACGAACTTCTGCACCAGCAAGAACATCCATGCCTGACTCAAAAGCAGCTTGCTCGATCGCAATATACTTCCGCTTAGCCGCCTCAACCTTAGTACGATGAGCTTCACTCTTTTTGGCGATTTCAGCAAGCTTTCGATTACCCCAACGTACATGACCCGCTTCTTCAGGGAGAATCTTCTCAATGGTTTCACGGATCTTGATGTTTTCATCAGTCTGCTCAACTTTCTTGAGAGATCGAATATGGGCGGCAAAATATTCACAACCACGCTTTTCGGCAACATTGATGCCCGCTAAAGCATCGATGACAATATCTTCAGGATTGGCAGAAGGTTCATACTTACTCAAGCGATTAAATTCATCGATATACAAATTCCCATCGGGTGTAACGATTTCTTCACCAAGCTCATAGAGCAAATCGGTTAACCACATCGCATGACGTGCTTCGTCAGAAACATGATGGGAGAGGTCTTGAATCAAATCGCGAGGCTTGCCATTAAGGAGTTCAATCAGTCCAGTCAAATCTTTGCAGCTACGTTGTTCACTAAAGCGATAGCGATTCAGTGTGGTCATGTGAACTTCGCGCTGACGTACAACATTGTCGAGAATGTCTTCAGCACTCAGTTGACCGCGAAATTTATGGGGATAAGCAACTGTCATCTTTAAACCTAAATCATAAATAATAGATTGCGGGGATTAGTTAGCTTAAAACTACTCAGATCCCATTAGTCAATTTTAATCTGAATTCATGAAGAAGTGTGAAGACTAAACCTATATCTACTTCCTACGACTGGCTTGATGGCTCGTTGCAATCTATCCATAGAGCTAATTGGTATCGCTCTACGCAAACTATTACTAGCAGAGCCGACACGATCGCTACTATTGATGGGCGCGAGATGTTGATGTTTGCCAGTAATAATTATTTGGGACTGGCGGGCGATCGCCGATTAATTGATGCGGCGATCGCGGCTACAGAAATGTATGGCACTGGCTCAACGGGATCGCGTTTGGTGACTGGTCATTTAGCTTTGCATGAAGAGTTAGAGACAGCGATCGCTGATCTTAAAAATACAGAAGCAGCTTTAGTTTTTAGTTCTGGCTACTTAGCAAATTTGGGTACGATATCAGCAATTGTGGGACAAAAGGATTTGGTCTTAGGGGATGAATATAATCACTCTTGTTTAAAAAAAGGAGGGCTACTGAGTGGGGCAATGACGATTAATTATCAGCATCTTGATATGGCAGACCTCACTGCCAAATTGCAGCAACATCGTGTCAAATATCGCCGTTGTCTGATTGCAACTGACAGCGTGTTTAGTATGGATGGAGACTTAGCGCCGCTACAAGAAATCATCGATTTAGCCAACCAATATGACTGTATGGTGCTAGTCGATGAGGCTCATGGAACGGGAGTATTTGGCGATCGCGGTGGTGGTTTGACGAATGCATTAGGAATTCAGCAAGATTTAATTCAGGTAGGAACGCTAAGCAAAGCTTTGGGAAGTTTGGGTGGCTATGTGGCTGGCTCAGCTAAGTTGATCGACTTTCTGCGAAATCGCGCGGCAACATGGATATACACAACAGGACTCTCACCTGCGGATACAGGGGCAGCGATCGCGGCGATTAAAATTATCAAATCAGAGAGCGATCGCCGTCAGCAACTCTGGCAAAATGTGGCAGAGATCACGCAGGGCTTACAAGAATTGGAGATTGAGGCGATCGCATTAGATTCACCAATTATTGCGCTCAAGGTTGGGGATATTACAACTACGATGCAAATGGCAAAACATTTGCATGACAATGGCATCTTTGCGCCTGCAATTCGCCCTCCGACCGTCCCGACAGCCCGAATTCGGATCACGTTGATGGCAACTCATACGGCTGGTCAAATTCAAACATTACTTCAAGCCCTAGCGAACTGCGATAGGCTAGTATGACAAATATTGCAAAACTCGACAGCACAAGCTTGATGGGGAAAATGGAAAAGCAACTCAAAGTACAGCAATTAGTTGATAATCTCGCCAAAGCGATCGTCGGTAAAGATGAAGCCATTCAACTGGTTTTAGTGGCGCTTTTTTCGGGCGGTCACGCCTTACTAGAAGATGTCCCAGGTGTGGGCAAAACTTTATTAGCCAAATCTCTAGCTGCTTCTATTTCTGGTAAGTTTCAGCGTGTGCAATGTACACCCGATCTGCTACCAACCGATATTACGGGGACAAATATTTGGAATCCCCAAAAAGGTGAATTTCAGTTTCTGCCAGGTCCTGTATTTGCGAATGTATTGCTAGCGGATGAAATCAATCGAGCCACACCGCGCACTCAATCAGCATTGCTAGAGGTAATGGAAGAGAGTCAAGTTACTGTCGATGGCATATCGCGTAAAGTGCCTTCACCATTTTTTGCGATCGCGACTCAAAACCCAATCGAATATCAAGGTACTTTTCCCTTACCAGAAGCTCAACTGGATCGCTTTGCCCTATCATTTAGCATCGGTTATCCAAACGAAACTGAAGAATTAGAAATGCTGAAACGGATGCAAACTGGGCAAATTGGTTCTGCTCAATTAGAAGCTTGTATCACTCCAGAAGAAGTCCTCGAAATCCGTAAACTCTGCGCTCAAGTCCCTGTTAGTGATGCGACTAGTGAATATATTGTCAACATTGTGCGGGCAACTCGTAACGATGAAGAAGTCACACTTGGAGCTAGTCCTAGAGGAACTTCTGCGCTATTGCGATCTGTTCAGAGCTATGCATTCATCCAACAAATGCTAGATTCTAGTCGCAAATCCGATTATGTTCTTCCCGATGATGTGAAATTCCTTGCGCCTTATGTATTGAGTCATCGGATTATGGCTGCTGGTCGGCGATCGCCTAAAAATATCATTCAGCGCTTACTTGATGTTGTGCCTGTACCTTAAATGATGTTTAGCGGCGCTTTGCACCGCCAAAAATTATAACAATGACCCGCCGCAACTGGAGCCACTTCCAGCTGTACAACCATAACAATAAGCAGCAGTTTGGATTTCGTGGATAACATCTAAAGTTCCAAGTTCTAAGATCTTTGCCACAGTGAGAACTTCGCGCTCAGGCGATCGGGCTAGTAAATTCTCCATTTGATTAAAATCACAATCATAGATATTGCCTAGATAATCCACTGAAAGCTGATTTCGACACATTAGATGATCGAGGGTGGCTGAATTGTAATGAGATTCTAAAAAATGTGAATATTCATCTTCTAACTTACGATGCTGTAAATGGAGCTTACTGCGACCGATAGGAAGATTAGTAATCGTAAATAAGTTATTAAAAACAATCCCAAAATGCTCTTGTAGATAAGCTTTGTAAGCTGATTCTAAACCTTGTTGATTGGGTGCAAGCGAAAATTTGTTAGAGGTAGGTAGCGGTGGATTGTAGACCAGATCTAGAACTAGATCGCTATCAGTACCATAGCCGAGTCGATTCAGCCATTGCAGAGCTTGAATAGAGCGATCAAATACACCTTTACCCCGCATCTTATCGACATTATCTTCAAGATAGCAAGGCAATGAAGCGACAACCCGCACTTGATGGTTGGCAAAAAATTCTGGGATATCTGTGTAGCCCTGCTCAAAGTAAATTGTTAAATTAGAACGGGCGATCGCTTCTTTACTATGTTCTCTGGCTACTTTGATCAATGGGCGAAATCCATACATCATCTCTGGCGCACCCCCCGTCAAATCCACTGTCTTAATTTGCGGAAATCGCTCAATAATCTGGACTAGTTGTTGGTAAACATCGTCCGTTAACTCTTCTGTCCGACTAGGACTAGCTTCGACATGACAGTGTGTGCAAGCAAGATTACAAATCTTACCGAGATTGATCTGTAACACCGAAATATGATTTTTAAAAAATGGCGCTTGTAATTTTTGAGAAAATGGCGTAACAGCGATCGCGGGAACTTTCATGGATTAGCAATCTCAGTCATTTCTCCCTCATTCTGCCATGAACTTAAGGATGTAGACTTTGATCGCTGACGTTACTTGTTCATATTCATTGTTAACTAAATCCAAAAAATCCGACGAGATTGTAATTTTACCTATTTTGCCATCTTTTTCAAGATGCCGACATATCGCTGACAGCCTAGTTGCGCCAACACTAGCGCTGGTAGATTTGAGAGAATGCGCCGCTAGATTAAATTCACTCACATTTTGATTGGCAAACGCAATCTGGATTGACTCAATCAAAGTTTCTGCTGAACTAAGATAAGTCGTAATTAAATCAGAAAAGAATAGATCGTCACCAATTGATAGTCTCAAGTCCTCAAATATTGAAATATCTAGAGTCTGTAAATTTACCAGATCTGGGTAACTATGTAGTATCTCAAATGTTTTTGTGACCGTATTGTCTTGCATATTCTCAAACATAGTCTTGCTCCCGCCTATAGCAATTCCATACTTTCTAAAAAGACTTGGTTTGAAAGTATTTTAGAGAATATGAGGTTTTAGATGAATAATTCAAGAAATATAGCCAAAAGTTCAATATTCTTGAGTATTCATAGTTTGAGTTTACGCAAATTTTCAACCGCTGATGTAATTGTGCTATCTTTCTTTGCAAAACAAAACCGTAAGCCATTTACCTTGTCGCGATCAGGATGACTAAAACAAGTCCCTGGCACGGCTGCCACCAAAGCTTCTTTAGCAAGACGAAAGGCAGCACTATTCGCGTCTGAAGCGATCGCTGAGCTATCTGTCCAGATATAATAAGCCCCTTTGGGAAGTACAGGCGATAAGCCGATTTCTGCCAATACAGGAAAAAGCATATCGCGCTTACGTTTGTAATCTAGGGCAAGATTGGTAAAATATTCGCGTCCAAACTGCATGGCGGTCAGGGCTGCATGTTGTAAAGGGGTAGGGGCGCAAATAGTAATAAAGTCATGAATCCGACGCATCGCGGCAGTTATTTGAGGAGAAGCAACTGTATAACCCAAGCGCCAACCTGTGATACAAAAGGTTTTGGAAAATCCATTAACAACGATTGTGCGATCGCGCATCCCGTCAATACTGATCAGGCTGATATGCTCGCCTTCATAAATGATGTATTCATAAATTTCATCGGTAATCGCATAGACATCGTACTGCTGACAAAGTTGAGCGATTAGTTCCAGTTCTGTCCTTGTCCATACCTTGCCCGTCGGATTGGCAGGACTATTAATAATCACTGCTTTAATTCCCTTTTTAAAAGCAGGCTCAAGCATCTCTCTGGTAATTTCCCATTGTGGCGGTTGTAGGGTAATAAATTCAGGTATACCGCCCACAGTCGCAAGATTGGGAATATAGTTTTCGTAAAATGGCTCAAAAATTAATACGCGATCGCCTTGATCAATTAATGACATCAAAGCAATATTTAACCCTTCTGTAGCGCCACAACAGACTGTAACTTCTGTATCAGGATCAACGGTAATGTGGTTGTCGCGTTGCATTTTTTCCGCGATCGCCACTCGCAACTTTTCCCAGCCCCAACTATCAGCATATTGATTAACATCCGCCGCGATCGCTGCTCTTGCCGATTCTTTTAAAGCTTCTGGCGCAGGGAAATCAGGCAAGCCTTGAGCAAGATTAATTGCGCCAAACTTCTCGCAATAACGCGAGGCTTCACGAATTTGTGATTCTTTAATTTGAATAGCGCGTTGTGATAGCGAAACAGTAGTCAAGGTAATATCTCTAAACTTCAAATAGTAAAAGCGGCGCAATATGCCACCTTTACTCAATCCTAAGCGAAATCGCTATAGCTGGTCAATAATTAAATTTGTTTTAACATCCTAGTTAAGTTCTAAGTAGCTAAGCAAAATTAATTACATAATTCGAGCCAAAGTCTCGAAGAACTTTTTCAACATACGAGACTAAACTATCCCAAGATTCATATGCATT
>JAYVVP010000381.1:0-7838 GCA_043786935.1 Pseudanabaena sp.
TTGTGGGTTTTGTCTGTTCTCTCACTCCAACACCACCAGATAAATGCTTAATTTACAATCATCATATCTTTGTTATTCTGTCAATGCGTAAGTCCTATAATACTAAAGTTAAAGTTATATAAATTTTAGTTATGATAGATTTTACTAAGAAAATTTTCTATTAATTCTAAGATTTAAATCAGGACGTAAAATCTTAGGCAGTCAGCACCTAATTCTGACGAATATTTAACAAAAGGTGGTATCAAAACAGCCGTGGAGATTTTAAGGATGGACAAATTAAGATTGCAAATGAGTCTTTGTACAGAAATTTTGCAAAGAATGAATCAGGCTGACAATGTTGTAGAAATTTTGGAAATGATCGCAGCTAAGTTACTAGATTCATTTCAGGTTGCTCATGTTGCTATTTATAAGCTAAATAAGTCAGCTAATGGTGACGAAACAGGCGTTAGTGGAAGTATCGTTGCTGAGGCGATCGCCCCAAATGGTGAATTTTGTTCGCAGGTTTATATCGAAAATCTCCTTAGTAAAGAATATGAACGGGAAGTTAGCTTAACCAAGCTATTTGCAGAGAAAGCTTATTTGTTTGTGCCAGTTTTTTTGTCAGAGATTGATTGCGATCGCACACTTTGGGGATTTTTGACAGTTCATAAATATCTAGATATAGAGCCAGACTCGTGGGATCAAGATGATCTGCTGATGCTGCAACAAATAGCCATGCAGATCGAGATTGCTTTGCAAAAAGAAAGTCTTAATTCAAGCTTACGAACATCGTTGAATGCAGAGGCTTTGCAGAAGAGTGAAGCAAGGCTAGCAGAAGCCCAACGAGTCGCTAAACTTGGCAATTGGGAATGGGATCTGGTAAAAAAAGAAAGAACTTGGTCAGAAGAGGTGTATAACATTTTTGGGCGTGATCCTGCTTTAGGGATTCGCTCTCATGAAGAAAATCTGATGATTTTGGAAGTGGAAGATCGCGCAAAATTGAACCAAGCTATCCAGCGAGCAATCGACTTTGGTGAATCTTATCGTCTAGAATTACGAATGATCCAACCTAATAACTCTTATCGTTATATTGAAACAATTGGTCATGCTGAATGTAATAATAACGGCGAAGTAATTAGGCTTTATGGAACTAATCAAGATATTAGCGATCGCAAGCAAATTGAAGCGAAACTTGCGGCTGCATATCTTACAGAAGCTAATAACCAAGCCAAAATTGAGTTTCTCGCAGTCATGAGTCATGAAATCCGCACACCAATGAATGCAGTAATTGGCATGACAGGGATTTTGTTAGATACACCTTTATCCACCCAACAGCAACAATATGTTACTACCATCCGTCAAGGTGGAGAAATGTTGCTATCAGTGATTAATAATATTCTTGATTTTTCACACATCGAGTCGGGTCGCTTTGAACTCAAAGAACATCCCCTAGACTTAGAAAAATGCCTTGAAGAAGTTTTTGATTTAATGACTTCGCGCGTGGCGGAAAAATCGCTAGAATTGATTTCGCTAATTAATTTAGATGTACCAAAACAGATCATAGGCGACCATAATCGCTTGCGTCAGATTTTAGTGAATTTGGTAAGCAATGCAGTTAAATTTACAGACAGCGGTGAAATTGTAATTACTGTAGATTCAAAATTGATTGATCAAGAAACTAATAGCTACGAATTGCTATTTAATGTACACGATACAGGGATTGGGATTCCACCTGAGTCGATTTCTAAACTTTTTCAAGCCTTTAGCCAAGCAGATAACTCTGTTAGTCGCCAATATGGTGGCACTGGATTAGGGCTAGTAATCTGTAAGCAGCTTTGCGAACTCATGGACGGTCATATCGATGTTAAAAGTACGGTTGGTAAAGGTACTACTTTTAGTTTCTCGGTTCGCGTTACAGCGATCGCTACTAAGAATTTATCGGAACCAATAGAAATTGCTCCAGAGCTAAAAGGCAAGAGCATTTTGAGCGTCAATAGTAACTCTAAACTGCAACAAGCGATCGCTTTGTACACCCAGTCATGGGACATAGATATGCAAGTAGCCAGCTCTGTAAATGAAGCTCTGCAACTCATGAATCTATGTATTTTTGATGCAGTTTTAATCGATATCCAATTAGGAGAGGTGGTTGCTCTAGACCTTGCCAGAACTATTCAAGACTTTTTCCCTACTATAAATTTAGTCCTATTAACCACTGTATCTGCTAGCACCCATTCTAGTTCAGTTCTTTTTGCAGATACGATTACCAAACCACTTTCTGCATCCAAACTCTACCAAACCTTTATAAATCTCTTTACTATGAAAGATCCCAAACCATCTACCTGTAGCTCCATTTCTAGCTCAAGTTCAGTAACTTTAGATGAAAATTTTGCTAAGCGTTATCCCTTTAAAATTCTAGTTGTAGAAGATAATCTTGTAAATCAACAGATTTTATTATTGCTGCTAGAAAATTTAGGCTACGAAGCCAAAGCTGTTGAGAATGGATTAGAAGCCGTTAAAGCTCTAACAAATGAAGCCTATGATCTCATATTTATGGATATTCAAATGCCGATTATGGATGGACTTACGGCAAGTAAAAACATTCGCCAATTACCAGATCGACATCCTTGGATTATTGGTCTATCTGCAAATGCTTTCTCAGAATCCAGAAATGCTGCTGTTTCAGCTGGGATGGATGAATATCTCACTAAACCTCTACAAATTGAAAGCTTAATTGCGGCCATGCAAGAAGTTCCGCAACATCTTATTCCCAAACCTGCTCAGCCTATTTCAAAACCTGCTCATCAATCACTTAATTTGGCAACGCTCACGAGTCTAGAGAATATGATCGGGGCAGAGGATTTATCTAAATTAATTAGTACTTATTTAGAACATTCGGCGCAGGTGATTCTCAATATGAAAGCAGCTCTTAAAAATAAAGACTTTGTAGCTATGGAATCAGAAAATCACTCCTTTAAGGGAGGTAGTAGTATATTTGGAGCTACTCAACTTGTTGATTTCTGTCAAGAGCTACAATCTCTATGCAAGAGTTATATCCAATCTAATAACTATACAAACGAAGATATAGCCAAAGTCAAAAGTATTTTGCAGCAGATGGAAGTAGAATTTGACCATGTATCTCAAGAATTTCAAGATAGAGAGCGTAATAACTAAAGCCCAGACTGGGAAGAAATAGCTTCTCCTTTACGTGGAAAGCCCTAGAGCAAATCATCAAGTTCAGAATAGTCAGGCAAAGTGATATCGATCTTGACACCATTTCTAATTACTGTGCGATCGCTTTGGGGGCGAGATAGTAACTCGCTATAACTGCGAGCTTTAAATAGAACTAGATCGGCAGGTTGACCGATGGCAACCTGACCCGAATTAGGCAGTCCCATCAACGAAGCAGGGCGAGAAGTTACGGACGCAATCCAATCACCGTAAGGCATGTCCAGATGAGAAATTTTTGTGCCCATACTAAAGACTTGCAACATATCATGATCGCCAAATCCATAGAAAGGATCACGGCAATTATCACTCGCTAAAGCTACGCTAACACCTGCGGTCTCAAGCTCATGCACTAAAGTTACACCACGCCAGCGAGGAGTTCTCTGGGTTACCCGATCTTGTAAGTACAGATTACACATCAGCAAACTGACGATGCCGATATTAGCTTGTTTGACGAGGGCGATCGTCTCATTAACAGTTTGCTGATCTTGCACTGCCAAACTACAGCAATGACCGCAGACAATTTGCGAACTAAAATTATTTTTTAAAGCAGCTTGGGCTATATGATACAGAGTTCGAGATTCAGGATTATTGTTCTCATCAGTATGGAAATCAAGGCAGAGATTGCGTTCTTTGGCTAAGGCAAAAACACGATCTAAACATCGATCTAAGTCTGGACTCATATGGGCAATACCACCCATAACACCACCCATATCCGCGATCGCATCGGCAACCTGTTCGCCTTCCTTAGTTTCAAAATAGGAAAGCTGTACTAGAGATACTGCTTGAAGTGTGAGTTTCTCTTTCCATTTCTCACGCAATTCTCTAAATACTTGAAAGGTGGTCGCAACTTGATGCGGTGGACAATCTAAATGAGTACGAATGGCTCTTGTCCCATGAGCATAACTACATTTTAGCCCAAATTCCATACGGCGATAAAGGTCATCATAGTTCCAATTACGTTGTTCCACACAATCTTGATATATACCTTTGAGTGCGCCTTCAAATGTGCCATCTAAATTAGGATTGCGTTCCCACATATGTCCTTTGTCAAGATGGGTGTGCATATCCACAAAGCAAGGAATCATGATCCCTTGTTTGGCATCGATAACAGGTAAATTTTCTACTTGACTTTCTACTTGGAAATTAGTGGCGATCGCGATTATCTTGCCATCGCGAATTTCTAGATGACAGGGAAATAAGCGATCGCGTTGTAATGTCGGCGTTAGAGGAGGTGTTAAAAATTGCTCCCAAAGCGAACTATCAATAAAGCAACTGGGAATCCGAGCATTAGTAATCCAATAGTGCGAAGGTTCTGTCATAAAAGTTATCGTAAAACCGATATAGTCAAAGTTCGTAAAGCGCTGATACTACTATATTGATTTTAAATGCGTAACTAATGCTCGTAGTCCCAAACTATAGCTTTCTGCACCAAAGCCACAAATCTGACCAAGCGCGATCGGCGCGATAAACGAATGATGACGAAATTCTTCGCGTTTGTGGATATTACTGAGATGCACCTCTACGGTTGGGATATTTACTGAGGCGATCGCATCTCGTAGAGACACGCTTGTATGGGTCAAACCGCCTGGATTGATCAAAATTCCTTGCTGTACCTGAAAAGCTGCATGAATTGTATCGATCAGTACGCCCTCATGATTTGATTGAAAAAAGGTCAAATCTGCATTTAACTCCATCGCATCTTGAACTAAACGCTCATTAATTTGCATTAATGTCATACAGCCATATACCGTTGGCTCTCTCAACCCAAGCATATTTAGGTTTGGTCCATGCAAGACCAAAATTTTCATCATTTGCCTTTACTTTTAAAATTCCTTTTTTACAGGCTCAGAATAGGCTCAGAGTAAGACCTTAGCGAAATCTTTCCAGTGTATCCTTAAAGCCCATAGTTTTAGTAATCACTTCGACGTTTGCATGGGGACGTGGGATCACAGTAGCGGACAAAAATAAAGCTTTGTCTTTAGAACTTAGTACCTCAATTTGCTTAGCAGCTTCAATTCCTGCGGCTACAGCTTTTTGGACATCGCCAACAGGTCCGCGCACGATGATGGTTAGGCGAGCACCGCTAACTTTTTCGTAACCAACAAATGTAACGTTGGCAGCTTTAACCATTGTGTCAGCGACAGAAAGTGCGGGAGGATGTCCTAGCACTTCAACCAAACCAACCGCGATTCCCATAAAATTTCCTAAAGTTCCTATCAAATATAATCATAAATCTCAATGGTGTCGATTGGATGATATGCATAGTTTATCTGCGATATAACTAAACATAAAGTAGAGAGTAGACTCTGTATCCGCACTACTTTTTATTAATAGCTAAACTTGCTTAGTTTATCTGCATTTTTCCAACCTGCATAAGCACTATAAACACATCTATCACCAGAAGTTTGCGATGTGGCAACCCGATCGCTTACAAATACATGAGTAATTTGCCATAGATTTTTCCACATCCATAACTTTGCGCCATCTGGATAAGTTTGAATAACCTTGGCATATCGAAAATTTTGATTATTAGTTTCCGTAAGATCTAGCGATCGCAGTTTGGCGATTAATAACGAAGCAGTGTCAGTTAGGCTAGGGGCGATAATTGGGTTTTGCCAAAACTCCTGCACGGCAGCGACCACTTTAGGATGATTTTTCAGCGTGGCATGACGCAAACCATCTATACGCACAAAAGTTGCTTGGGCAAACTGGGAACAGCCCATCGGAACAGTGCCATCAGTATTGTTACCAATATCACCAACAATTGAAATGGTTGGGATTTTTGAGGCGATCGCTTCGGCAATAGTGCGGCGATTTGTGCCCAGATCGCGAGCAATTAAAGGGAACCAACCAAATGGATCGAATAATCTGCCCAAATCTGAACCGCCGATAGGCGATCCAATTAGGACTAAACTATGGACTTTGGGTAACCATTCAGGATGACGCGCTAAAACTTCGAGCCAGATTAATCCCCCCATGGAATGCCCAATTATTCGCAATGGTAAATCAGGAGATGTGGCGATCGCTTCGACGGCGATCTGGTCAACTTTATCGATTAAAGGGGCAATCTTCAGCCACGTATCAATAAGACCCAAATTGGGAACGTAAACTGGTGTAACTGAATTTAGCTTTGCTAATGATCGGGCTAGTTGACCAATATCGTGATCTGTATCTGCCCAGCCATGCTGTGCGAATAAAATGAAATCTTGCTCTTCTTGATAAGACTTTTGATGCGTTGACTTACTAGACATTTTTTACTATCTTTATCGCCTAACCCTTACACCTCGATACATTACAGAGCCTCCAGCATCAGACTTAGAATCAACTTTAGAATTGTCTTGAGGTTCAGGTTTTGAACTTATTTTACTTGAATTGATGTCTCGTGTAGTTGATAAATCTCTCTCTTCAGTTTGGATAGATTTAGAGCCAGCACCTATACTTTTAGCTATTTTTTCTAGGGGTTGAGAAATTAATGAGCACCCAATTAAGGCGGTAACTCTCGCTACTTCAGCCATTAGATTTTCTGGCGATAGACGAGGCAATACATCGGCTGCCCCACGTCTTAATGCCCAGCTATGTTCAATGTCTTTGATGCGGTCTTGTCTTGGATTGAACAAGACAACTTTTATATCAACCTGTTGCTTGTTGATCCATTGACAAACTGATGATGATTGTAATGTTTGCGAAGTTGAGCTTTTGAGCGCCATATCCATCAGTAACAAATTCGGCAGTCTTTGGCGATCGCATTTTTCCAAATACTGAACTAAGTCAAATTGAATATTTTCCCAAGTTACTTCTAATTGCTGAGTTGCCAAAGCTGTCTGCCACAATCTTCCTTGCTCTTCGTCAATGTGCATCATTAAAACAGCTTTTTTTTGCTCAGCCATGTGCTTTACTCAGGTTCCCCATCAATATTAATTATTATCATTAAGCTTTAGTTTAAGGTAATTTAACCGATTTAGCAGATTCATTTTGTACTGTAGTTAACTAAACCTAGAGAATAAAGACAGCGATCAGTTCGCCTAATAATTTAAATATTGATTGTTGCCATACCTGGTTGCCAATCTACGGGACAAATCTCTTGGTCATGAATTTGAGTGTGTTGAATCGCCTTGAGCGTGCGGATAGTTTCATCGATGCTACGTCCAAAAGCAAGATTATTAATGGTCGAGTGTTGCACAATACCAGCCTTGTCAATAATAAATAATCCTCGTAAAGCTATACCAGCAATAGGATCAAGAACATTAAAAGCAGTAGCGATCGCCTTAGTCAGATCAGACACAAGCGGACATTTGATCTCACCTAACCCACCATCAACAAGAGGCGTTTGAATCCAAGCAAGATGAGCATATTTACTATCAACCGAAATGCCAATTACTTCTGTATTTAGTTTGGCAAATTCTTCGTAGCGATCGCTAAAAGCAATAATTTCGGTAGGGCAAACAAACGTAAAGTCGAGAGGATAAAAAAACAGAACCACATATTTGTTGCCCTGATAGCTAGAGAGCTTAATTTTTGTAAATTCCTGATCAACCACTGCGTCTGCTTCAAAATCTGGAGCAGGATTGCCAACTCGTAAAAATTCAACCATAGTGCGCTTAACCTAAATAGCATTATCAAAGGGACACGAA
>JAYVVP010000382.1:0-20096 GCA_043786935.1 Pseudanabaena sp.
CGGTAGATTTAGTAAGCTATCAAGATATATATCCATCTCTAATTATTTAGTATGATTGTATCTCATTATACAGTTATCCCCACAACCCCAGAAGAGCCGTTTTTCTTCTGAAGTTTTCAGACTATCTAAAAATGATTTAAACTTAGCATCTATTTCTTCTAATAGTTCTTCATGAGGAATAGAAGGATATTTTATAAGCTCCTTCATTAAGGCAGTCTTAATATTATCTAAAGCGTTTCTCAAGTTGTCTAGTTTTTGATTTTGTCCGTTGATAGTATTTAGACGATTTTCTTGGAACTCAAGAGCAACTTGATGAGGTATCCATAGACGATCTTCAACAACTCTAAGAACTTTAAAAAAATCATCACGAGTTTTTTGATTGTATCGATACAAATTAAGAAGAACATTGGTATCTAGTACAAAAAAGCAACTTTTCCATAATTGAGTAAACTCTTCATCAGTTGGACGATAGTACCTAGGGAATAAATCTCTCATTGTTGTTGATTTTTGCTCAGTCATAGTTTGCTAACTCTCTTTGTATATGATGAAACTACCTGTCAACACAATTAACTCGTTTGCGTTATTCTTTAGCTGACTATTTACAGTGTTTTCACGACAATTATTAAGAAATTCACTGTATAAGACTATCTTAAGCGTTGCTAACCATTACCTCCTCTTTCGAGAGTTGGCGATCGCGTTAACGGTTTACAGGATACAAAAATTAAAATACTTTGCCCCAATTATCAGTTTTGTGAGCTATCATTTAGTGTAACAGGCGATAGATAAGCTTAAGTTTGCTATGTTCTTACACAGTTGACTTCACTTATTTAACCGAAGTTAACATAATTGGGATCGTAAGGGTTTCGACGTGTTAGTAGAAACTATCCTTTGATGCAGGTCGAGAGCGAGCTATTCTCTCGTAAATCAATGGCTCAAACAAGTACATGCGAACAACATTGTATCTTTTTCTCGTAAAGCAGCTCCTGTAGCCGCCTAAGAACCTTTTCGGTTTCGAGGTGTGATGTATGACTCCGTTAAATATGTCACTCCAACCCCCAACGGATGCTGCTTATAACTTTCTCTGGTAGGTTATTTGCTCAAGACTTTATCAGTGCATCCCCCATTGCTAGGGATAAATAGCAGTTCCCTCCGTGAGGATCAAATCGGATAAACCTGTGAATGACTGGGAGGTTAGGCGCTAGTGCGGACGGCAGTTCGACTCTGCCCGATTCCATTAACCTAATAAAAAAAGCACTTGCTCAGCAGGTGCTTTTTTTGTATAAAACTCTAAAGACAAGACCAACTTCAAAGTTACAAATGACACTAATCAAATCGTAATTGCTCAACCTAGTAAAATCAGCAAAAAATGACCGTCAAAAAACAAGTTTTGTCTCTATTTTACTCATATATCAGCTAATTATTATTTACTTAATGAGAATGGTGTCATTTAGTTATTTTTTGAGGCGATTTATTGGCTGAAACCCTTATTCTTTCTAGGTTGAGCAATTACATCAAATCACAACGTAAACCAAAACGTAACTGGACGACTGATGGAGGATGAGTTCTGAAATATTCATTTTACGCCGAATTAATATAAATATAAATACGTTGATTACAGTCTAGCTATTCAAGTCCATCTGGTTGTTTTAGAAATGCTAGTCCCTAAGTTGTGGGAGAAATGATTCACTAATTTTGGGTTTGCCTACCAATTGAGGTAATAGCTTATTTAATACATACACAATAGGAACTGAAAACAAAATAGATCCAATTGTTCCTAAAGCAGATACTAAGGAAATCACAAGATCTGTGTGCTGAATATATGGATATATCAGCTTCGTATATGATTCATTGATCAAGTGATGAAATATACCTGCAGTACCTATAAGAATTAACGTATTTCTTCCGACCCATAAGATCAAGCTATTTTGAGGTGTTAGTCTTGCTAAAAATATTGCAAATAACGATCCCGAAATCGCCGTAATTGGAAAGATAATTGGATTCCCATGCTGAGAAAGCGCCATGTTTACTCTACTATTTAAGCTAATAGTTGCCCAAAAGATTGTACTAAAAGCTATTATCATAAAAAGATTACTAAACAAGGAATTACATTTTTCGATAATTCCAATATTGTTTAAAACCCTGCCAAATTTATAAAATAGATAAGCAACAAAAGCCTCATGTAAGAACCAAAAATTTAAGCCAATTCCCGTGTTAGAAATAAAGAACTCTTGGTTACTTATTACAGTAATTCCTATCACATAGGACATAGTTGCAGCAAGCATAAACCACCAATTCAAATTTAAGTTAGTAGTTTTTATATTGCTTATCACATATTTGTTAACTAGATAGTCGATGATTTCAACTGTAAAAAGGCAGACTAAGAACCAAGTCATAAAGTTAAATACTGGAGAAGCTTTTAATATGCTGACAATTCCAGATGCATATAGAGGTAATCGAATTACTCGGTTAGTTAAATCGCTATAAATTTGTAAAGGTAAAGAAATACAAAAATTAAAAAAGATAAAAGGTACAATTCTTGTTGATAAACGTTGCTTTAGATTTAGTAAAAAATTTTTTGAAAAATAGCCTGAAACAATAAAAAATAATGGTATATGGAACCCATAAATAATTTGATGCTGGTATGCCATGGAACTACTTCCCAATATCTCAAATCTTTCAATGATATGTCCATAAAAAACTAAGATTATGCCATATGCTTTCGCAGTATCTAGCCAGAAAATTCTTTTGCGATTCAACATTTTATCTAACTCTTTCTAGGCTGAAATGTAAATATGAACTGAATAGTTAAAGCGTGATCGGGAGCATCTCACTAATGCAATGAGTAAATGTACTCATTGCATTAGTGAGATAAGCACAGTGATGTTTGAGAACTTGAGAAAGATTATTACGATTCCACTGAGCGCCGAATATTTTGATTCTACGACCAATTTGCCCAGTAGTAGATCCTAGAGCACCAGAGCTAATCATAATTCCTTGCTGTTGAAAAGCAGCAATTCTCATTATGAAAACAAGCTAGTCAAACCGTTGGTATAGGGCTACTGTTAATGACATCAGGATAATTATGATTCATTCAAGGCAGTAGCTTTGAAACAACAAGTCTTGCTTTCATAACAAGAGTTGCTGATATTAAGGGATAGAGCTTGAACGATAGATGCTGATTAACTTAGCCTGTAGATTTTAAAATGTTAACTTCTTGACGTTTATATTAACTTTGGGTCAAACTATCTATTAACTCAACAGCTTGAAATCAGCATGGAAACGCTAGAATTTATTATTTATTCTGATGGTCGGGTCGAAGAACGTGTGACGGGGATTGTTGGCTCTAGTTGTGCGGAGGTGACAGATGAGATTGAAGCAAAACTAGGTATAGTTGCTCATCGAGAGTTAACTTCCGAAAATTTTGCTAAGCATCAACTAACAGCTCAACCGCAGGCAGTTACGCAATTTGAAAGGGTCTCAGATACTGATACTTCTAGATTTAGTCAGTGGGAGTAAAGCATAGCAAACCCCAAGTTTGATTAAATTGAGATAAAACTAAGATATAAGATTCCGTCCATTTGCCGTTTAAGTTGAAATTTAGGAGATAAACTATGTCACATTTTAGCCAAGTAAAAACTCAAATTCGCAGTTTAGAGCCGCTTCAAAAAGCACTGACAGAGTTAGGAATTAACTGGAAATCAGGCAATTCTCCTATGCGCGGTCACCAAGGCAATACAGCAACGGCGGAAGTGGTGATCGAGCAAGATAATGGTTATGATGTTGGCTTTCAGTGGAATGGCTCTGAATATGCGCTGGTTTCAGATATGCAATTTTGGCAACAGCCTTGGACTGTAGAAAGTTTCTTGCAAAAAGTGACACAACGCTACGCGATCGCTACAGTCATGGCTGAATCTAGCTCCAAAGGTTTTGCGTTATCCGAGCAGCAAGTGCGCGAAGATGGCTCTGTACGTCTAGTTCTTCAGCGTTGGAATGGATAATTCGCTCTTAAGTATAGCGACACAAGTAAATTCAGAGTCAGAGACAAGCGATCGCTCTGGCTTTGAACCAGAACTTGGCGGCGAATTACGACAAAATGCTGTATTTGTTGACGAAACAGTATGTATTGGTTGTGGACATTGCGCTTATACAGCTCGTAGTACTTTCTTTTTGGAGGAAGACTATGGGCGGGCTAGAGTAATTGCCCAAGATGGCGATCAAGAAGAATTGGTACAAGAAGCGGTTGATACTTGCCCTGTAGATTGCATTGCATGGGTCAATTACAACGATCTTAATAAACTTGAAGAAGCGAGAAAATATCAAGTAATTCAAAATTTAGGAATTATTGGCGACGGCGGTGCTCTTCGACGCAGTATCAAATCCCAATAATAAAGTGAGCGCTTCGCGCCCCCAGTAAAATTAAAAAAAAGAGGAAGCAATTTGCCTCCTCTTTTTTTAGTATTTAGTAACGACGACCGCCACCGCCACCGCCGCCAGATGGACGACCACCGCCGCCCCCTCTGCCGCCGCCACCAAAGGAATCAGAGCTTTCGCGAGGCTTAGCCTTATTTACCTTAAGTGCACGACCCATCCATTCAGCTTCGTCGAGAGCTTCAATTGCTGCATCTTCTTCCTTTTCGTCAGTCATTTCCACAAAAGCGAAACCGCGTGGACGGCCTGACTCACGATCAATAGGTAAATGGACGCGCGTAATCTTGCCATAATCAGCAAATACGGCTTTCAAATCATCTTCTGTAACCTCATAAGAGAGATTACCAACATAAATAGACATAATACTTGCTTCAACAATCAGTGATGTGTGGAGATAGAGATTTCGGAAAGAAGCCTGCCATGATGAAACAGAAGACAACTGTCAGTATTGAAAACAAACATGCGATCAAGAAATACTCATCCGCAAATATTGTAGCGCAGTCATCTTAAATTAGTTAATTATCTTAAAAATATTTACGCGAGCTTACTAAATTTTAGAGATATAAAATGCTTCACTTCTATTTTCTGTTTTTATTCAACTAGGAGAGTAAATACCCCACCGCTCTGCGGTGTGAGTAAATTCTAGTAAAAAAAGAATTTGATACCCCGTCCGCTTGCGGCGGGGTTATTCATTTATAGCTGTAGTCACTTGCATTAGGACATATCAAAACCCAAGTAGCGAGTGGGGCGCGAAGCATCGCCACTCATCTTCTGGTTTTATGTCTTAACTAAACTGGCGACAGCTACAAAAGAAAATTATGGCAGCTTAGGATATTTACGAAAATTTGGTTTGCGCTTTTCCAAAAATGCTTGCTTACCTTCCTGAGCCTCTTCAGTCATATAAAACAGCATCGTCGCATTACCCGCTAGCTCTTGAATACCTGCTTGCCCATCGCAGTCGGCATTAAACGCTGATTTGAGACAACGAATGGCGAGAGGACTTTTATCTAAAATTTCTTGCGCCCATTGAATACCTTCTGATTCTAATTGCTCAATCGGGACAACTTTATTTACTAAGCCCATTTCTAGAGCCTCTTGAGCATCGTATTGACGACAGAGATACCAAATTTCCCGTGCTTTTTTTTGTCCTACTAATCGAGCTAAATAAGAAGCCCCGAAACCACCGTCAAAACTGCCTACCATTGGGCCAGTTTGTCCAAAAACGGCATTATTTGCAGCGATCGTCAAGTCACAGACAACATGTAGTACATGACCGCCACCGATCGCATATCCTGCTACCAAAGCAATTACTGGCTGAGGCATAGTGCGAATTAGGCGTTGTAAGTCAAGCACATTTAAGCGCGGTACACCAGACTCAGAGATATAGCCACCATCGCCACGCACTTTCTGATCGCCCCCCGCACAAAAAGCATATTTGCCATCAGGGGCAGGGCCAGCACCCGTTAGGAGGACAACGCCAATCTCGATATCTTCACGAGCATCAACAAAGGCGGCGATCATTTCCGTAATCGTTTTGGGGCGAAAAGCATTGCGAACTTCAGGACGATTGATCGTGATTTTTGCCATGCCATCGGCTTTGTGATAAAGAATGTCTTCAAATTCGGCGGCAATTTGCCAATCGGTCATGATTTTGGACGAGAAAAGTACAGGCAATTATCTTATCAAAGGTTAAAAGTCACAGTGTTCTGGGGCGCTGACAATTTCTATTAATTTTTGTCTAGAATCACTACAAACTATCTTTAAGTATTGGATAATACGTAATGCGCCGATGCGCTGAAACTTCGTTTAGGAGAAAAGCAAATGATTATTGTATGGAATAGCTTTATCTTAGGAGTTGTTTCTGCTTTTGCATGTTCCAGTTTGTTTTTGTGGTTACGTTTTCTTTAGGTAAGTCTGCTGTACAGATTAAGTAATTTTCAACTATCGTATCTAGACTAAAACTCGGAAAAGATAAGCAGTGCAGAAATATTACTGATCTTTCCTGAGTTTCAATCGGTCTGGGTCTTATTACATTTTAATTACGAAAGGGCAGAATGCTTTACACTGTCTTTCTGTTGCCTTTTTTTATTAGGATTTTGGATGACGATTGCTATAATTAAGATCTCAACTTTTTAAGTAAGTGCAAATAATGGCGACTCCTCATAGGACAAAACAGGTAAATCTTCGTTTTCCTCTGCCCTTATTGAGCCAAATTAAATCTCAAGCTGATGCACAACAACAGGCGATCGCGGATTGGATATTAACAGTGGTAAGTCGCGAATTTGCTTCAGAGTCAACAGCCGAAAAAATATTAGAATCAACTCCTTTCACTTTGCAGCCTGAGCTTTTAGCATATATCGAGAATTGCTTGGCTCCACTCCACTCGCAAATCAACGAACTGAGGACACAACTGGGGGAGTCCAGAGCCTGATTGACAATGGGAAATCTAGTCAGGCAAAGGAAAATGAATCTGTCCCCACCGAAGATAGTTACGATCACGAGGATAATAATCTTAAGGGCTTTTGGACTTCGCCAAATGCTAAGCCATTATTTAATTCGTTAGTAGGATTTGCGCTAGAGATAGGCGATCGCCTATTAATTAATGATGAAGAAGTAGTTTTTAAAGGATGGGTCGATCAATCTCAGACAGCCATCGAAGTGAAAGCGATCGCCAATGATTTATCTCAGATCAAACAAATTCGCGCTAAAGAGATCAAAAGCCTAGCGCGATCGCAAGATGTCACTGCTACTTCACCATCATCAGTCCCAAAAGAGGCTGAGAATTTTCATGAACCTCGAATAGTCTCAGACACAGCACCTCCAGAATCTGTAGACGAGACCAATGACTTTGAAGTGCCTCTAGAAGCACCTGAACTAATCCCGCAATATAATGCGTGGGAAGTATGGACATATCTAGAGCGGCAACGCCTCAAAACGCTGAAATTATTAAATACATTTCGTGCCGAATGGGAAGCTAATCGATTTATCCGTGAAGCTGAACGCAGCACCCCGTCTAACTTGAGGGTGCATTACGAGATTCGTCCAATTTTATTAGATGAAACAGAAATAAATGAGCCTTATCAAACTAAGGAAAGCGCTCATAAACCTGATGCTAGTCAGCCTGAGGGCGAAGACTATGCTGATGCAATTGATGTCGAGATCATAGTTTAAAAAGATAGGCTCAGCCCTTAACCTATCTTTTGCTGTAAAATTCCTACAGCAATATTATTTATTTGGAGAAAATTGTGGGAGAACTAGTTAATGCAATGGTGTTGTCGATGGTACTGATACCCGTCGGTATTGCTTTTGGATATTTTTTGCTAAAGCTACAAGGCGAAGAAAAAGAAGAAGCTTAATATTTTAAAAGCGGCGCTAAGCGCCGCTTTTGGATTTATGAGGTAAAAATTCTTTTAGAAAAGCAAATTCGAGGGTTTTCTGTTTAGGCTTTTGAGCCTGATTTGAAGCTATGTTCAGTGCCGTTGAGGATACGCTCGATATTAGAGCGATGCAGCCAAATTACAAATATGCAGCCAACTGTTACAAATATTGAGTAGGTCATGTTAGCTTGCAATGCCCACATTAAGGCTGGGGCGATCGCGACAGCAGCGATTGAGCTAATCGAAACAGTTTGCCAGATTGCCATCGTTGCTAGCCAAATACTAAGCGCAGCGATCGCCACGATCCAGTTCAACATAAATAAAATCCCCACCCCAGTTGCAACTGACTTACCTCCCTTAAAACCTAGCCAGACTGGACAACTATGACCAATTAGAGCCAGCATACCTGCGCCAATCACAAACAGTGATAGATGCTCAAGGCTAAGGTTAGAATCTGTCAAACCGAAATTTTTTTGCAACCAGTTCGCCTGTTGCATGAGATAAATGGCGATCGCTCCCTTCGCAAAGTCTGTTGCAAATACGCTAATCCCTGCAACTTTGCCTACATTCCGCCATACATTGGTTGCCCCTGTAGATCCTGATCCGTGCTGACGAATATCAAGACCCGCCATACGTCCGACTAAATAGCCTGTTGGAAAAGAGCCTAAAAGATAGGCGATCGCAAGCAAGAGATAGGGAAACCACATAAGCTATATTTAAAAGCATGACACTAAATAAATTTTAAGGCTTGCTTAGCAAGCCTTAAAATTTATTTAATCAATAGAAATTGATTGCGGACCGTCATTATTGATAGTCGAAGACACCGTTGTTGTTGTAGGTGTTGCTCCTTGCTTTTCTAGCCAACCTTTTAAGGGATCTTGTTGGAGATCGAGCTTGAGAAAGCCCGAAACGAGTCCACCAAAAAAAGCAACGGGTTGCCCTAAGAACTCATTGAGAATCGGTTTTAGCTCGTACATAGATGCAGAATATAGTTTTATTCGAGGATTAGATTAGAAAAGGCGGCTTTTTGCGCTGCCTCTTCTTTAAATATATAGCTAAAACCTAAAAAGTGGATAGGGATGCCAAGTGCCCCCTAGATGATTTCCTACTGGAAATTGTTATAATTCCTATGCTTATATGACATTTTTTAGTCATAACATAGTTAAATCGATCAATGCACTCTTATGAATTTTCTGAGAGTGGCTAATCTAGAGAATATTTTCGATGACCACGCTAAACCGATCTACTCTTCGTCGCCTCAAAAATCTCAAGCAGTCAAATGCAGTTTGGGAAGGCGATCGCCGTGCTTTACCTGCAAAAATACGCCAACCTACAGACTCTTCTAATATTATTCCGCTTCATGCTAATGACGGAGAGTCTAAGCCCCACTGCATTTTATGGGTGGATGGCTCGATGGGAATGGTACGTTCAATGGATGTAGTTGACTCGGTAGTAGGGCAAGAAGCATTTGTACGCGCTCTGTTGCAAGCGATCGAACATCCTCAAAGTCCTGCACAGCCCTCTTTGCCACAAAAGATTTTAGTATGCGATCGCGAACTTCAGTTTTATTTACGCGGCGTGTTGCAAGATTTAGGGATTTCAGTCGAATATATTGAGCACTTACCCTTAGTTGACGAGATTTTTTCGCATATTCTCGAAAGTTTTTCAGCTAATCCGCCGATCGTGCCCGAGCAGTTTGCAGGAGCTTTGCAAAAGCAATCTGAGCAGCTATGGCAAAATGCGCCTTGGGATGTACTTTGGGATCATCAAGTGATTTCGATCAAGCTTGATCGATGGGATCTCGACACACTTTATGCGATCGTTATGGGAAAGATGGGCTTAGAGCAAGGCGTAATTTTTTATCGTACCGAAGAGTCGCTGGTCAAATTTCGACATCGGATTGTCTCAGGCAGTTCCGACGATGAAATCGAAGAGACATTTTTGCATCAAGACTGTTTGTTTAATTTGTTTGAAACACCTGATTTAGAAATGGAAGATGACTTTCCCCCACTTCCATTTCGCGGTAAGGTGCGCGCATTAGCTGTCGCGACAGCACCAATAAAGCCAATTTATGGCGCTTTGCATCCCTTAGAAGGGGGTAGACCGTATTTGTACGATGAAGAGGCGATCGCTTTGACAGTGGCGCTTGAAGCCTTAAATAAATTTTGGAAGCAACATAGCAATCGCTTAAAATCAAATTTTGGCAATCTTTCAGGTACTTACACAGTTTATGCGCCCAGCTTAGATAGTGATGTCGAAGAAACCATCAAGGTTCTTGTCAAGACCATGCCAGATTTGGCTGATGAGTTACATCAATTAGTCGAAGAAGAAGAAGAAGATGATGATGACTCGCCACTAATTAATGAAGATCTTTGGCCAGAGAATGCCCTGATCCATATGATGACTTTACCTTGGGTGCAGGTAGAATTTTTACGTCGCGCGACAATTCATCGTCAGCAATCTGACCAAATCTCGGCGATGATTTCTGCTAAAAAAGGTGAAGGTCTTCCAGGGCTAATGATTCAGACTTCTCGCCCAAAAGCGTTGGAATTAATTGAAGAGATCAATAGTTTTGATGGCATCAAGTCTCTGTGCTTCAATCCTGCCGAAGACATCCTCGGTAATGCTTGTCAACTAGGCTTAATGTTGATGGGCAATGATGACTTGCATTTATTTGGCGAATTTGACAAAAAAGCTCTCAATGGCGAACATCACAAACGCTGGAAGCAGCGCAGCAAAAACACTAAGGGCAATATTTGCGTGATCATTGCTATGGGCATAACTGGTGCTTCACGTGGTAATCCTGCACCACATCATATTTTGGGCTACTACGAAATCAACTTAATTGACGATAAAGAATTGGGCTTAGGCAAGCTACGCGCCGAACCTGCCTTTGATTTTGATTTTTAACTTATATACAGCAGTTGTTGATCAAACCCGCCACAAGTAGGGGCGCAGGGCGCAGCCCCGAAATTAGTTTTATATTTTTATTTGTGGCGAGTTGAAAAGCAAATTGCTGTAAGAAGTATACCGAAACGCTACTTTTTGCTGACTATTCCTTTTTGTCTCTCTTTTGTCTCATTGATATGTCTCAACAAATTATCTATCGCATCCTTGATGCCAACCTTGATCGCTCTCGTGAAGCTCTCCGAACTATTGAAGAATGGTGTCGCTTTGGGTTAGAAGATTTAGCACTATGCGATCGCTGCAAGCAAATGCGCCAAGAACTAGCTCAATGGCACAAAGAAGAATTTCGCCGCGCCCGTAATACGCCTGATGATCCAGCCACAGGGCTGAGTCATGCCAATGAAGTTAGCCGTGCTGATGTGCAAGCTGTGTTGAGAGCGAATATGGCACGCTTGCAAGAAGCTCTCAGAGTCTTAGAAGAATATAGTAAAGTTGTCGATCCGAGCATGGGCGCAGCGATGAAAACTATGCGCTATCAGGTTTATACCCTTGAAAGCCAATTATTAGCTCATGATATTACTAATATTGGAACTAATATTGGACAAATTCGCCGCCAAAAGTTACAAGCAGCGACTCTATATCTCGTCACTATGCCAATAGATAATATTGTTTCAGTGGTAGAGTCCGCTCTGCAAGGCGGCGTGCAAATTGTCCAGCATCGTCAAAAAGACGGCGAAGATGGCGATCGCTTTGCGATCGCAAAGCAGCTTTGTGAACTTTGCCATCAGTACAATGCTTTGTTTTTAGTAAACGATCGCGTAGATATTGCGATCGCGGTGGGAGCCGATGGGGTGCATGTGGGTCAGACTGATCTGCCTGTATCGGCAGTCCGCAGAGTTCTCAATGCAAATGGCGGTGATGCTTCGCAGTACATCATCGGGCAATCAACTACTAGTCCTCAAGAATTAGATATTGCTCTTAATAATCAAGTTGATTATGTCGGTGTTGGTCCCGTCCATGCCACGCCAACTAAACCCACCAAATCCGCTTCAGGTTATGAATATGTCCAGTATGCCAAAGAGCATTTAGATATTCCGTGGTTCGCGATCGGTGGTCTTGATGAAAATAATTTAGGCGAGGCGATCGCCGCAGGTGCAAAACGGGTCGCCGTAGTCCGTGCCTTGATGAAAGCCGAACATCCTGATCTGATTGCTAGGCAAATGCGATCGCTTTTATAAAAATAGCTTTTTACAGCAATTTGCTTTTAAACTTGCCACAAATAAAAATATAAAACTAATTGCAGAGCTTCGCTCTACGACCCTACTTGTGGCGAGTTTGATCAACAACTGCTGTAAAAGTCTTGCAAGCAAAGTTTTTAAAAAATCTATTGGATGAATTTAAGCTTAAGCTGCTGCTTGTTCTTCTAGTTGATCTTTATGCAGCCAAATTACAGGAGTTGGTACTTTACCAAATTTAATTTGGACATAATCGCCGCGAAACTCTAACACTTCGCCCCATGTCTCAAAGATATAAGATGACCATCGTGTATCGTTTGCCGTGGCTTCAGGGCTATTTTCTAGCTTTTCTCTGATTGCTCGAACGAGTGTGCCTTTCTTAAGTGCCATAGTTTTTAATGCAACAAATTATTAAGGATTAAAACTTCTAATAGGTATTGTATCGTAGAAAAACCAGACCATAGAAGCTGCCTTTCATACCATTTCTACTGTGTGATTTGTTAAGATGACTGCATGAATTGGGGATAAATGTCATGTGTATTTGCATAAACTGCACCTATGTTGATCGCTGTACAACCTATCACGCTGTCGAAGCGCAGCATTTGCAACCGCATTTAACCGACAATCCAGATTTTGAGGCAAATTCTCCAACGGTTAATGTCAATATCAGAACCGACAATCAAGACATTCAAATGGAATGGGATGTAGTCGGCTGTGAAAGCTTTGCACCAGAGATAGGGAAATGGGTAAAATTGCGTCCTGGAGAACTCGTTCCTACTTGAAATGAAGCCAATCATCAATGCATTTTAGCGATGAAACAGAAGATAGAACTAGAAATGCAATCTGAGCAATTACGATATATTCCATCTCGTAAAATTCATTCTATCTATCCGTTACTAAAAGTAAGCGCTCTTTTTTGATTTAATATTCTGATCGCCTAATCGTTAAACAAGCCCATTCTTGACGCTTCCAAAAAGTGGCGATCGTCCATTTATTAGCATCAAGTGCCTCTGCCACTTTCGACACTTGATCGACCAAAATCCCACTTAAAATACCCCAGCCATTTTCTCCGACGAGCTTATCGAAATAAGGAACCATATCGACGATGATATCGGCAAGAATATTGCACGTAAATCCATTTGCTGGTGTAGGCATATGAGCAATCAAATCTTCAATGCTGCCTTCTTGTACCCAGATTTTATGTTCAGGAATATCATTGAGTTGGCGATTATGATTTGTGGCTTTGATGGCAAGAATGTCATTGTCGATCGCGTATGTTTGAGTTGCGCCAATGAGTAAAGCTCCAATGCTGAGAATACCTGAGCCACAGCCGACATCCGCAACTACAATATTATCTTCGGGTTTTACGCCCCATAGGCGCATTTCCAAAGCTTCCAAACAAAGCTGCGTAGTAGCATGAGCGCCCGTTCCAAAAGCACTCCCAGGGTCAAGACGTAATATTTTGCGATCGCCATCGGTCGGTGGATCGATCCAAGCAGGATAAATCACTAAAAGATCGCCAATTTCTTGAGGACTCCAATGTTGTTTCCAACTAGATGACCAGTCCTCGTCATTAATTACCGTCCATTGCGTGATCGGTGCTTCGTAATTAATAGCGATCGCATCTTGTTTTAGCAAGAGAGCAAGCGCGGCTAGATCTAAGACAGTGCCTTTCTGGACTGGTAAATAACTATTTATAGAAATTCGTCCATCTTTATTTTGACTTGCCATTCCTTGACAGCCAAAATTCTGTAATCGCCAAAAAATCTGCTCTTCTAAAGATTGCTCGGCCAGAACTTGAATTTCCCACCAATTATTATTTAAGGAGCTAATTGAAGGTGACATCTGGCGCTTATGACTATTTTATAAAAATTATATTTTAGGAATTGTACTTTAGGCTTATGAGGGGCTGTACATCGTAAGATTCAGTCTTGGATATACTCGTGTTGCTGCAACAGCGCTAACTCTGCCCGCTGTGCTTCACGTCCTAGATATGTAGCATGGTCAAGTAGTGTAACAGGGCAAGGCTGTGTTTTTTCAATGATCTCTACACAAAGTTCCTTAGCAGTTCGCCCTGTAAATAATTGCACTGCTTGACGATCAACTTTTCCTTTAGCGGGAATTGGTTTTCCCGTTTCAGGATCGACTGCTAATCCCTTGTCATTGATGATATTGCTGTAGTGTTTAGCACAAATTAAATTTTGTTGGCGCTCTACGTAAATAATAAAGTAACCACTAGGATCGAGAGCGATTGATCGCTTGGATAGTTCATCATCAATGGCTTGGCGTTGTTGAGTAACTAAGTTAGTTTCAGCAGTCAGATTCATTCACTTTCTAGCATGAGAATATTTTTTCTAGTTACTTATGATACGACTTAATATCGCGGGTTTCAAATACTTTCTAGGTTTTATTGCTATAGAATTAGACACAGCACCATGGGATGCCAGCCAGCATCTTTGGGGAATGAAGCCTATAAATTATTGAAGAGGCGATCGCCATGACAGCCAAAGTACTAGATGGACGCTACAAGCTGATCAAACAGATCGGGGCGGGAGGATTCGGACATACATTTATTGCTAGAGATATGCGCCGACCTGGCTCACCACCTTGTGTCGTCAAGCAACTCAAGCCCGCTAGTGACGATCCCAATTTTATTCGCGAGGCAAGGCGACTATTTAATACTGAAGCTGAAACCCTCGAAAAACTTGGTAGACACGATCAAATTCCGCAGTTGCTTGCCTATTTTGAAGAAGACAAACAATTTTTTCTGGTGCAAGAATTTATCGAAGGGCGATCGCTGTATGACGAACTAAAAGCGCCCTTACCTGAAGTATCAGATCTAGATAATAAGCCTCAAGATCGCCTTCTTGCCGAACTCGAAAACATTGATGCACCGTTTAGAGATAAACAACTTGCTGAAGTTGAAGTGCTCAAAATTTTGAAAGATGTCCTTGAAGTTTTAGAGTTTGTGCATTCAGAAGGGGTGATTCACCGCGACATTAAGCCAGACAACTTAATTCGTCGCAAGAAAGATCGAAAAATTGTGTTAATTGACTTTGGCGCAGTGCGAGCCATGCAAGACACTAATACGCAACTGACTGCTAATGAAAAAGGAGAGTCTCGATTTACAGTCACCATTGGCACTCCAGGTTATATGCCAAGTGAGCAATGTGCAGGGAGACCAGCCTACAGTAGTGATATCTACGCTTTAGGAATGGTCGCGATTAAAGCCCTGACAGGTTATGCTCCTACAGATTTACCTAGCGATCCGACTACGGGCGAACTAGTTTGGCGTGATAAAGCTCAGGTCAGCAATGGCTTAGCAATGGTACTGACACGGATGGTTCGCTATCACTATACGCAGCGATATCAGTCCGTCCGCGAAGTAACCCAAGGCATTACTACGTTTGCGACAATGACCGAAGTCGAGCGTCGAGCGACTACTAGTAAGCTCGTTAGGTCAACAGTTTTAACTGAGGCAGGACGTTTAACAGTTGCTAATTCTGTGGCAGCCTCTAAATCAAATAGCTCGGAAAATCGCCGATCAGTATCTGTTTCTTCTTCAGCTAGTTCGAGTTCAGGCGTTCTATTTTTGTTTGGTGGTTTATTAGCAGTAGTTGCCGTAGTCGCTGCTTTTGCTCTACCTGCAATGATGCGAAATAATCAACCATCTGTAATTGTCAATAATCAACCAATTCCCATCTCTAAGCCAATCTCAACTGAAACTAGTCCTAGCCCTACCATAACAGCTTCTAGTGAGATAGTTAATCAGGTTGTAAATCTAGAAGCAAATAAAGACTTACTGACAATTCCTAATAAAATGTCGGGCAATGCTGTGCATACTTATACAATACAAGCTAAGTCTGGACAGTCACTTAGTACGGCGATAACAGGTAATGGACTATCACTAACTGTGCTGAATCCTCAGGGGCTAGTTTTACCTGATGCGGCGAATGTCGCGATCGCTGATGTACCGATTACAGCAGATGGCGCATATGTGATTCAACTAAGGGGTATTGCTGGTACTGCTGAAGTTCCTTATCAATTAAAACTTGGGCTGAAGGATAGGGCGATCGCTCAACCAACTACGACTCCTTTAACTTCTCCATTAGTTCCACCAACTTTACCAACAGGAATACCTTCTCCTAACGTTCAAGCTCCACCACCCGTAGCTACACCGACTCCAACTCAAGCACCCCAACCTCAAATAGAGATCAAAGTCAGAAACAGATAAATTATCGTAATTTGTCCTCAAAGGGAATCTAGTACTTGTTTAAAAGTAGTTAAAATTTTTAAATAATGCTTTAGATTTATTTTTGGGTAAATCTTCATGATTTAGGGAAAAGCATGAAAATATATGGAATTGATTTTACTAGCTCACCTAGCAAAGTTAAGCCGATCGCTTGTGCGGAAGCTTGGCTTGAAGCAGATGTTCTCAATATTGAGAAGTTCCATCAGTTTATTGATTTTCCGTCATTTATGGACTTTCTCAAGCGATCGCCATCTTGGATAGCGGGAGTAGATTTTCCGCTGGGGCAACCGCGCAAACTGATCGAAAATTTGCAGTGGGGAACAACTTGGAAAGAGTATGTAAATCGCGTCGGGCAAATGACCAAACAGGAATTTGTCGAAACTTTAAATCAATATCGTCAAGATCGGGCAATCGGCGATCGCGAACATTTGCGCTATACGGATAAGCTTGCAGGCGCAATCAGTCCGATGAAAGTTTATGGCGTACCAGTGGGCAAGATGTTTTTTGAGGGCGCACCGAGAATGCTAGAAGCGGGTTTTAATATCCTGCCTTGTCATCCCACCTCCGACCCACGCATCGTGATCGAGATTTATCCTGCTCTCATTGCCAGAGCCTTGATTGGTAAACAAAGCTATAAATCTGATGACAAGCGAAAACAAACTCCTAATATGCAACTATCACGCCAAGAAATTATTAATCAAGTGCGATCGCCTATCTCTAAACAAAAATATGGCTTTGCAATAGAAGTTAGTGATCATCTTGCTTTCAAATGCCAACAAGATCCGTCAGGCGACTCATTAGATGCCATTCTCGCCACGATCCAAGCCGCATTTGCTTTTCGACAACCAAATTACGGGATTCCTGACAATAGCGATCAGCTTGAAGGATGGATTTGTGCGTAAGTCACTTTTACTTTATGGGTTTGATTAAAATGCTGATCACTATAAATTAGCGCACTATAGATTAGCGATCGCCTGTTTCATCAACTCTTTGATAAAAGGTACATCTTGCTGAGTCAATTCCCACAAAGTATTAAGATCAATTTCTAAATAGCCAAACATTAAGCTATCACCCACTCCTGATAAGCGTCGCCAGTTAATTTGGGGATACTGATCCATAAAACTTATTGGCAATCGCCTTGCTGTTGCACCGATCAGTCCTAGCGCTCGTTCGATCGCAAAAATCGTTTTTTGGTCGCGACTAAACTCCAAAAAATCTATTCCCTTCACAAATGACTCAGTTGCCGAAATTGCTTCCAAAATGTCCTGTATTTGCACTTCAAGACGCTGGTTATTATTCTCCAATTCGGCAGAAATACTCACATTACTCGTTCCCATTAGCTTTATTCACTTAAAAAATCTAGTCTAACATTTAGATACAGTTGCCACAAAGAGGAAGACGCTTTGTGATTACTATTTATGATCACTTTTTGTGATCACTATTTTTCTTATTCTCGGAAGTTGACAATATTGCCAATAACAGCGATCGCAGGTGGTGCAAAGTGAGTTTCTTGCACCAATTCCACAATATTGCCTAAACAGCCAATTAACTCTGATTGATCAGAGCGTGTTCCTTGACGAATTAAAGCTACAGGCGTAGATTCAGGCAAACCAGCCGATATTAATTTCGTCACAATTTCAACTAAGTTGTGCAATCCCATATATACAACAATTGTTTCAGCAGCTTGGGCGATCGCTGTCCAATTGATCTGAGGGCGATATTTTCCAGCCGACTCATGCCCTGTCACAAAAATTACCGACGAACTAAAATCGCGATGCGTAAGTGGAATCCCTGCATAGGCAGGTGCAGCAATACCTGAAGTAATCCCAGGTACAACTTCAACCGCAATTCCCGCCGATCGCAAATCTGCTAACTCTTCACCGCCACGCCCAAAGATAAACGGATCTCCTCCTTTCAAACGCACCACGATCGCCTTTTCTCGAGCCTTTTCGATCAGTAACTGCGTAGTCTCTTCTTGCAATAAAGAATGATTTCCGCGCCGTTTTCCTGCATGGATTTTTAGCGCGATCGGATTAATCATTGCCAATATTTCGTCACTAACCAACGCATCGTAAAGCACAACATCGCAGCTTTCTAGCAAAGCTTTGCCTTTTAAAGTCATCAATCCCGCATCACCTGGTCCCGCTCCAACCAGATAAACCTTACCTAAAACAGGTTTTTTCTGCTCTTTTTCGTATAGATCTGTATTTGTGTCTGTATTTGTATTTATCATTCGTTATGAAACCCGTACCATCTAAGCCAAATATTGCAAGGCGATCGCATCACCATTTCCCTCATGTATTCTAATTGTTATAGCAATTTTATCGCCCTCAGCCCCATCACTTATCTTTACAGGTAAGGGGCGCAAGAAATAACTAGAAAAGATTGAGACGCAGCCATCTTGTCAAGCCAAATCAAGGAGACCGAAGGAACCCTAAGGGAACATTTATATGTTGAAAGATCTTCTTTAGATGTAACAAGTACAACGAATTAAAACGAGGCAGGCGTGAATCTTACAGACTTTACCAAAGCAAATCTTACCAAATCAAGCCTAGAAGGAATCAACCTCAAGGGAGCAGATCTCAAGCGCGTTAATCTGAGTAGTGCCAAACTTGCAGACTCGATACTTTCCAAAGCTAATCTGACAGGTGCATTTCTGCATGGTGCAGATCTCAATCGAGCCAATCTTGTCGAAGCGAATCTGTCGGAAGCGAATCTCACTTCCGCATTTTTAATCAAAGCCGATCTCCAACGAGCTTGTCTTGATGAAGCTTATCTAGTTGCAGCAAATCTCAATGGGGCAAATCTCACTAGCGCCTCTTTGATCAATGCTGATCTGAGTCTAGCAACCTTTACAAACGCTTGTCTCAATGGAGCAAATCTTAGTCAGGCAAAACTTAATGGCACATTTTTTATCGAATCCAACTTACTGGGTGCAAATCTGAGTGGCTCTGACTTTACAGGCGCTCTAATGATTAAAGCTAATCTCAGTGGCGCAAATCTTAGTCAGGCTTGTCTGATGAATGTCGATCTGACCGAAGCTAATCTCACAGGAGCAGAGCTGTATGGAGTTGATTTGAGGGGAGCGATTTTAAATGAAGCTAATCTTAATGCTGTTGATCTTGTTGAGGCAAATTTGAGTAATGGTTCTCTCAGTCGGGTCGATTTGGGCTGGGCAAATTTACTTAGCGCAAATTTAGAAAAAGCTAATCTAGTTGGTTCTAATCTGAGTTGGGCAAATTTGAACGAAGCAAATCTAACTGAGGCCGATTTAAGTTGGACAAATCTCACTGGTGCATTTTTAATGAAATCAAATCTGAGTGGGGCAAACCTAAATGGTGTAAATCTCTCCAATGCCAATCTAAGTGGTGCAAATTTGAGTGGTGCAAATTTGATGGGAGCAAATTTAAGTGGAGCCGATTTGAGTAATGTCGATCTGCGTGGTGCTTTTCTAATTCGCACAAATTTACACAATGCCATATTGAATGAAGCTAATTTGACTGGAGCAAATCTAGACGAAGCAGTATTAAACGGAGCCAGTTTAAATCGGGCTAATCTGAATCGGGCTAATCTCACTAGAGCCAGCTTGACAGGTGCAAATTTAAAAGGAGCTTTTATGTTATGGACAAACTTGAGAGGAGCTTTCATGTTGTGGACAAATTTAGAGGGTGCAAATATGACAGGTGCAATTTTGCCGACAGATAAGTAAAAAAGTTTTAGTAAAGTGTTTTGCACTAACTAAAAAAGCTAATAACAAAAATATGGTGCTGAAGAGTGATGAAAGCTGGAGAACTCGTCGATCGCTATAACAAAGGCTTTCGAGATTTTAATGAAATCGATCTCAGTCGTGAAAATCTGAGTGGTGCAAGTTTGACGGGGATCAACTTGTCTAATGCT
>JAYVVP010000383.1:0-2731 GCA_043786935.1 Pseudanabaena sp.
GTTGGGCTTTCTTGGTCACAGTTGTTTTCTATTCGATATGTCTTTTAACTGGCTTCAAATATACTTTTTTGTGTCTCACTTGACGGAACCAGTACCCAAGGCTTGCGAAAATCCTAATTTGACTTCAGGTAATGGCGATCTATTTAGTCACGCGGCGGCAATCCACATTAATAATATCGAAGAAAGCATTGTGGTGAAAATGCTGCATGGTGTGGATCTCGATCCACAAGCTGTGCTTTTAGCAAAATTATCACTATGGACAAGATTACTTCGCGCTCGTCCTAATGTTTATGGTAAACGAAAAACACTTAATTCTAAGTTACCTGCTTTGGCTTTAAATATTCGGGTTGGCAATAGTTTGATTCATTCACCTGCAAATTTGGAGCCTGTATCAGAGCAGTTAGCAAGGGCGGCTAATTTAGCGATCGCGGCTAGGAATGTGACTTTATCAGAACGCAATCGCGCTCAATCGGTGACAAATTTAGAACGCTGTATTACCGAGATTAATCAACAAATCAACCCAGTTTTGACGGCTTTTTTTGCCAGTGATGAGAGTTTGCAAGAAGCTATTCGATTAATCAAAAATCGAGAAGCTAGTGAAAAAGAAGTTGGCGCTATTCGCGAGTATCTTACTTCAGAATCTTCGAGAGTCTTGCCTGACTGGACAGTTGCTGAACTTGAAAGATTGAAATCACAATTAATGTTAATTTCTACAGCTTTAGAAGAGGCGATCGTAAAGCGTCCTTTTAACTGGCAAGTAGAATTTCCCCATATTTTCGATCCACGGTTACCAGCAGATCAAAGAGGATTTGCGGCGATAATTGGTAATCCACCCTATTTTAGTGTTGATGCTACGTTTGGCAGAGGTGCATCGGAATTATTATGGCTGAAGACGATTTATGCAGATATTTACACTGATAAGACTGATATTCTATTTTACTTTTTGCGCTGGGGTTATGAATTGCTCAAGCAAGCAGGGACATTGAGTTTTATTGTTTTACGCGCTTTTATTCAGGGTGATAAATCAAAGAATTTACGCGAGTTTCTCAGCCACAATACAAAGATTACTCATATTCTTGATTTTCTGGGTCACAAAGTCTTTAAAGCTGGAATTGCTACTTGCATTCTTCAATATCAAAAAGAAATTCCTACTTCTGAAAGCAATTTTGTAACTGATTACGTTCTCGATTTTGACAAAGCTAAATCTGCAATTCCTAACAAGTTAGAACTATCTATTCACAATGGTTTTGCTAAGGTTGGGGTTAATCAAGAAAATTTAAAATCCGATAGATGGGAAATTTCCCCCTATAGTCATATCTTTAGTGAAATTGATAGCAAAGGTCAAAAAATAGAGCTTTCTAATTACGGGAAATTTATGAAGGGAATAGATACGGGACTTGATGAGATATTTGAGGGTGATTTTAGTCGTAAATTTCCTAAAGAATTTTTGTGTCCTAGGGTTTCAATTTCATCTATTTATGGATTTGGACATAAACCTTCAGAGACTCAAATCATTTACTACAGTCGAGATACTAAATGGGAAGATATTCCTAAAGTCTTACAAAATTATCTAAAATCTCATCGTAAGTTATTAGAAGCAAGAAAAGTTTTTAAATCTGGTGGCTATGAATGGTTTCATTTACATCGATCAAGAGTTGGATTGTTTGAACCTAAAATATTTTTCCCTCGCCGCGCTAGTGCGAATAAATTTACTGTTGATGAAGATGGAGCATTAGGATTTAAAAGTGATGTTGCTGGCTTTGTAAAGTCTGAAAATACGAGTATCGATACCCTTTATTATATTTGTGCTTTACTCAACTCTAAACCCTTAGAATTTCGTTACAGAGCTTTAGGCGGTATTGGTAAACTCACAGGAAAAGGAATGTTTGAATACTTCGAGAATCAAGTTGGTGATTTACCGATTCCTGTATTTGAGCAGCCAGAAAATAATCCCGACTTTCAAGAACTAGCTGAACTTGGCAAAGAATCCCATCAAATTTGGCGTGATCGCTATTCTATTATCACCGCATATCAAACCAAATCATCAGCTATCCCATATACCGAAGTCGCCGCCACCCATTACCACAGCATCACAGGCGATTATGGCGCAGATGTCGAATGCACTAGCCCCAACCCCAACCGTGAAGGACATTTACTCTCACTAAAAATTGAGCCAACCATTGACGGTTATCGCTTCTGGGGAGAGATTACCGAAGATGAAGATTGGAAAGAAGGCGATCGCGAATGGGTCGAACTTGTAACTGTGAAAATTCGCAATAACTTTCTGTGCCGCTATTTACTGGCTCGATTAATTTATTTAATTGAATTTGATCAAGACTTTCGCCGCAAACAAAAGCTTACCCGCGATATTAGTAACTTGGTAAACTCCGCATTTGAAGCACTTAAAGTTTATCAATACGATTGCGATCGCATTAGTAATTTGCGTGTACTCGAAGTCATCGAGCAACGAGTCCAACAAGAAGCAGGGCGATCGGATTTAGAGAATATTTTGCTAAGACAAGCAGAAATTCAAAACCAAATTGATCAAATTGCTTATAGATTGTATGGGGTTGTGGAATATCAAGAAGCGATCAAGCAAGCGCTAAAAGTCGTTCTCTGAAAACTGTACAAACAAAAAAATCCCCTCGCAAGAGGGGATTTTTTTATTCAGAAATCAAACTCTCAGATTAACCGTTGATAGCAGGAGCGCTCATCGCGACAGGTGCTACAT
>JAYVVP010000384.1:0-7770 GCA_043786935.1 Pseudanabaena sp.
CAAACTACCAGATGCGCCTTTGATAATGTGGGCGACCCGTTTAATATCATCGTAATTATTTTCGATGACTGCTTGTTCTAGTTGAGCGAAACTCTGCTGCATAGACTCGAAAAATGTCTGCATAAGCTCAGTCTTAAATTCTTCGTTGCCATCAGCGATGCTATCAATGTAACTCCAGTCGATTAATGGTAAAGATACATCAATATTATTACTTTGAGGATTATCAACAGCTAACTCTGTACCGTCAAAGTCAAAACTAACGATCGCATTCTGTGCAAAAATTTTTGTTTCCCATTCAGCAAGTTTTTGAGCAAGGTCTTCTTTGCGAGCTGGTTTGCTTAGATAGTCATCCATGCCACAAGCAAGACAGTGATCGCGATCTTCTTTCAGAGCATTAGCCGTCATCGCCACGATCACAGTGTTTTTCTTATCTGAATCTAACTGACGAACGGCTTTGGTTGTCTCATAGCCATCCATTACTGGCATTTGGCAATCCATCAAGATAATGTCGTAGTTGATGCGTTCCAGCAAATCAAGAACCTCTTTCCCATTGCCTGCTACATCTGCGTCATAACCAAAGCTGCGTAACTGGTGGAGGGCAACTTTTTGATTAATCGGACTATCTTCAGCGATCAAGATTTTGAGTTTAGATATCCTTTTTTTCGACAGATGAAAGTCTTTCACGGGGACTAGAGGACTATCTTGATATAAATACGCCAAACCATTACTCTGGGCAGTTATCGCCACTACTTCTATTAATGCATCTAATAGACGAGACTGTTTTACCGGTTTAACAAGATAAGCATCAAATCCAAGTGCTTTACCTCGACTCATGCCGCCTTTTTGGTTGAGAGATGTCAGCATGATTAATCTAGTATCTTTAAGGAGGGGATCGGCTTTAATCAGTGCGCCTAACATTTCGCCATCAAGTTCAGGCATTTGCATATCTAGAATTGCTAATTCATAGCGATCACCTTCCGCCACAGCGGCTTGCATGATAGGGATTGCTGCGGACGTACCTTGTATAGCATCAACACGCATTTGCCAAGCAGTCAGTTGATAGGACAAAATTTTACAATTTGTTTCACTATCATCAACTACCAACACCCGCATATTTTTGAGGTTAATTTCTCGAAGTGATTTTAACTTAGCGATTTCAGCGATTTCATTGACAGGTTGCTTAACAAATGGAAGCATAAACCAAAATTGAGAACCTTTTTCTTCTTCACTATTGATGCCAATTTCACCATCCATCAGATCAACAAGCTGCTTGGAAATGGCAAGCCCTAAACCAGTTCCGCCATATTTACGCGTAGTTGAAGCATCGACTTGGGTAAAAGGGTGAAAAAGCTTTTTCTGGGCGGCAGGAGAAATTCCAATCCCAGTATCGATGACTCTAAACTCAATGTTTGCAATGGAATCAGTTTCTGATTTTAGGCTAACTTTAATAATTACTTCACCTATTGGGGTGAATTTAATGGCATTACTAACTAAATTAGTCAATATCTGCCGTAAACGAGCCACATCACCCCGCAAATCAAGCGGTACACTTTGATGAATTAACGAAGCAAGTTCTAATCCTTTGGATTGAGCAAGCATGGCTAGCAGATCGGCTACCTCTTCAACGCAAGTATTAAGGTTGAAGTCAATTTCTTCCAATTCCATCTCATTGGCTTCTAGTTTAGAGAAATCAAGGATTTCGTTAATCAATGTGAGCAAGTTTTCGCCACTAGTCAGAACTGTCTCCACAAAGTCACGCTGCATCGCCGAAAGCTCGGTATCGGCAAGCAAACCTGTCATACCCAGAACGGCATTCATAGGAGTGCGGATTTCATGGCTCATGGTGGCAAGAAATGCACTTTTCATTTTTGTTGCTGTTTCTGCTTCATGTTGAGCTTCGATTAATTCAATATTTTGTTGTGAGAGTTGCTCGCGACGCTGTACTTCTTGCTCCAAAAGGGTGGCTTGATAGAGAGCTATGCCCACTTGATTGCCTAGCTCACTTAAAAAATCTACCTCAAAACTGCTCCAGTGTCTTGGCGCACTGCATTGATGAGCAATTAATAATCCCCATAGGCGATTGCTTTCAAGAATGGGAACGACTAAATTAGCTTTCACTTGAAATTGTGCCATCAATTGCTTATAACAATCTGGCATGTCAGAATTAGGAATATCGCTATTTACGACTTTTTTCCCTTGACGATAGGGTTCCCACAACCCATTCCGAAAACATGAATCTTGGACATCACTTCCCAATGAAGCTAGCCAAGGGGGGTCCACTGACTCAACGACAATATCGCCTTCCCATTCTCCATTAAAGCGATAAACAAGTACCCGATCAGCTTTAAGAAATTTTTGAACTTCATTAACAGTTGTCCTGAAGATCTCATTAATATCCAGTGATTGCCGAATTCGCAGAGTAATTTGTGAGAAGACAAGTGAGCACAAGTTTTGCAAGCGCACTTCCTCTTCAACTATCTTGCGATCGCTGATATCAAGTCCTGTGCCAATGATGTACTCAACATTACTTTCCGAGTTGTGTAACGCTGTAGTTGACCATGAAATCAAACGCTGTTTTCCATCTTTAGTTATCCAATAATTTTCGTACGGATTTGATGAATTTTGCTTAGAAGATTGAGCAAAAGTTTTGCGGATTGATTCTCTATCTTCAGGCAATAAAAAAATTTTCCAAAAGCTTTGATTTCGTACTTCTTCATAGTAATAGCCTGTGACTAATTCACATTCACGATTAAATCGAATGATTTTACCTTTTGGATCTAGCACAAACACAAGAGCCCTTACATTATCTAGCACGGCCATTGTAAAATCTCGTTCTGTCTCAAGGTTGACTTCTAGATTGCGACGATTATAAATTTCACGGTAAACATAACAAAATAGCAATCCAAGTATTCCCAGCGTAGACAATAAAGTAATTAAGGAAATATTTATAGAATTATTAATTAAAAGTTTCCTTTTTTGTAACCCTTTCATTAAATCGATCTTTTCAAGCTTAATTAATTCTTCAAGTTCGAGGTTGCCAATATATACGGAATCTTTAGCATTTTTTTCTAGTAGTTTTTTTTGCAAAGCTTTGATTCCTAAAGTCTGGTATGACCATGTGATTTGGCGAGAGCTAATTAATTCCCTACGAATATGTTCTATCAAAATAGTAATCGTTTCTTTTCTATAGTAACTACCATTTTGTTTGTCATCAAATTCATTCTTATTGCTATTTACAAGTGTTTGCTCAAGCGCTTGCAAATCTTGTTGCTCCAACTTCAAAAATAAGGCTTTATATTCTTCTAAACTTTCTTTGCTGTCTGTAAGAAAATAATTTGTCATTGCAAGTTTCAACTCACGCAAATGAGCAAGCGGTTGATTAATGGTTTCCAACACTTCTCGTTGTTTTAAAATTTGAGTATGTGTTGCTTGTAAATTATTCAGACTTACAAAAGAAGTTACTCCTATACTAATCACCATTGAGGCGGCTATGCTAGTCCAAAATGCGATCTTTTTTAGAAAGTTGCCCTTAGATGATTGAGCTTTTGTAGGTATAGATAAACGACTAATTTCGGTTAAGCTACGGCGAGTTTCAATTAAATATTTAACCTGATTAGCCAAAGCTTTAAATGCTGAAATCTGTTCTTGAGTAAGTTCTCTGGGCTGGCGGTCAATTACACACAATGTGCCAAGAGGATAGCCTTCTGCGGTTTTTATCGGAATTCCTGCATAAAAGCGAATATTTGGTGGATAAGTTACTGAGGGATTATCGGAAAATCTTGGATCATTCAAGGTGTCTGGAACTATAAAAATTCCGTCTTGAAGAATTGCATGAGCGCAAAAAACAATTCTTTTTGGTGTTTCTGTCTCAGTAATCCCTACTTTTGATTTAAACCATTGACGATCGCCGTCAATCAAGCTAACAAGGGCGATCGGGGTTTGGCAAATATAGGCAGCCAATTGAGTGATATCGTCAAAGCCCTGCTCTGACTCAGTATCTAAGATATTGCATTGATATAGAGCGGCAACTCTCTCCAGTTCATTAGATGGCTCTTGGGCAGGAATCATTAAAGTTTTGGTTTAGAATTGACGCGAGGGATATCCAGTAAAATGCTTTTATTAATTTTAATCGATAGTCTTTTATTCTTACTCACATATGTAAGTCACATACGTAAATATAGCACTCACCATTATTATAGTTGAGAATAGTTGAGCCGTAAAACCGATAAAGTAGAGGTAGACATTACGCTGAATCTGTTTTCTGAATTTTAATTTAAAAAAGTATTGCGATCACTCTCTAAATCGGTATTCCTTCGCAGTACAATGGCGATCGCTAAACTTAAATTTTCAGTATAAATACTCTCTTGATTTCACTCGAATCCGTTACAAAGACTTATGATCAGCCTCTGTTGTCCCTAGTATTTGAGGCGCAGTCTATACATCGGCAGTATCACCAGATTGATGTTGTGCAAATGTGTACACTTGCAAATATTAAGTCAGGGCGTTGTCCCGAAGACTGCAAATATTGTCCTCAAAGTGCGCGTTATCCAACTGGGGTGGAGACTTATCCACTGCTGCGACTAGATGAGGTGGTTAGTCAAGCCCAAGAAGCAAAGCAGCATGGTGCAACTCGGTTTTGTATGGGTGCAGCTTGGCGTAATGCTCCTGATGGGGAGGAGTTTGAGCGTGTGCTCCAGATGGTAGAAGCAGTGTCTGGGATGGGAATGGAAGCTTGTGTAACGATGGGAATGTTGCGCTCTGATCAAGCTCAAAGACTAGCCAAAGCTGGTTTAACTGCTTATAATCATAATCTTGATACTTCTGAAAGTTTCTATCCTGAAATTATTACGACGCGGACTTATCGCGATCGCCTTGAAACAATTCAACATGTTGCGGCAGCAGGAATTCAAGTTTGTTGTGGTGGCATCGTTGGTATGGGTGAAACTGATCGCGATCGCATTGAGCTTTTACATACACTCGCCAATCTCTCACCTCAACCAGAATCAGTTCCCATTAATGCACTTTCTCCAGTTGCAGGAACTCCATTTGGTGATCTTGAGACGATTAATCCTTTAGTCCTAGTTCGGATGGTGGCAACCGCAAGGATTCTCATGCCCAAAGCGATTGTGAGATTATCCGCAGGACGCGATCGCCTTAGTGTTTCTGATCAAGCTTTATGTTTTCTCGCAGGTGCAAATTCCATATTTTCGAGCGAGAAGTTATTAACTACAGCTAATCCAGATTGGCAAGATGATGCTGAGATGTTCCAAGAACTAGGTATAAAGCCCAAAGAACTTGTCTAAAAAGTAGGAGCAATTCATGAATTGTCCCTACTTGACTCTACTTGCTTTAGGCAAATTCAGGTCTACCTTGAGACATAAAATGCTTTTGAGAACTCATCTCTGGTTCTCCATCCTTAGGAGTCCTTTGGACATATGTACCATCAGATCTGAGATCCCATGCTTGGCGATTGTCTGCCATCACAATTTCTAAAATCTGCTTGAGTTCTTTTACGAGAGATGTATCTTCAATTGGAGTGACAACTTCAACACGAGCATCAAGATTGCGAGGCATCCAGTCGGCACTGCCAATATATACTTGCTCTTTTCCTGAATTACTAAAATAGAAAATGCGTGAATGTTCCAGAAACCGACCAATTACACTGATCACCCTGATGCGATCGCTTAAGCCCTTTACCTTTGGACGGAGGCAGCTTATACCGCGAATGATCAGATCAATATTCACGCCAATTTGGGAAGCTTCATAAATAGCCGAGATAATTTCAGGATCAACCAGAGAATTCATCTTCGCGATAATGTAAGAGGGATACCCCTGCTTTTGATTTTCGATTTCGCGTTGGATCAGTTGCAAAAACTTCTCGCGCATATTTACAGGTGCGACTAAAAGCTTACGATATTCGCGTTGACGTGAATATCCAGTTAGATAGTTGAACAAATCAGTTAAATCCGCCCCTAAATCATCGCAGCAGCTAAATATACCAAGATCACTATAAAATCTTGCCGTTTTTGGATTATAGTTGCCAGTGCCAATATGCACATAACGCACTAAACGATCGCCTTCTTGTCGCACGACTAGAGCCGTTTTGGTATGCGTCTTGAGGTTCTTTAGCCCATACACTACATGGACTCCTGCATTCTCTAATTTCTTTGCCCAGAGAATATTATTAGCTTCATCAAACCTCGCTTTCAGTTCTACCAACACCGCCACCTGTTTGCCATTCTCTGCCGCACGAATCAAGGCATGAACAATTGGTGAGTCCCCAGAAGTCCGATATAAAGTTTGTTTGATTGCTAACACATGAGCATCGCTAGCGGCTTCTTCAATAAAGCGCTGCACAGTGGTCGTAAACGACTGATAGGGGTGATGAACCAGAAAATCTCCCTGACTAATTATATCAAAAATATTTTCTTCTTCAGTTGCCTTTCTCAATCTCGGATGAGTAACCGATTTCCAAGGCTTATCTTGATCATTTGGCATTGGCAAAAAAGCGATCGCCATTAAATCCCCTAAACCGATTAGCCCAGGAATATCATAAACATCGGCTTCAGTAATACTTAGTTGCTCAATCAGCTTTTTGCGGATTTCTGGCGGTACATCACTAGCAATCTCCATCCGAACTACTGGACCAAATTTCTGCTTGCGAAGCTCTTCCTGTAAAGCCGAAATCAAATCATCAGCTTCTTCTTCTTCGATATCAAGTTCGGCATCGCGAGTAATCCGAAATGGATAATAATTAAGAATCTCCATTCCTGGGAACAATGCTTCCAGATTATGAGCAATTACTTGTTCCAAAGTTACAAACGTATGAGCATCCGTCTCAGGGATTTTTACAAAACGAGGCAATACATTTGGTACTTTTACCCTCGCAAAGTTTTGTTCACCTGTCTCGCGATCGCGTACAATCACCACTAAATTTAGGCTGAGATTAGAAATGTAAGGGAATGGGTGAGCAGGATCAACCGCCAATGGCGTGAGCACAGGAAATAATTTTTCCTGAAAATAGGTTTTGAGGTAGCGCTGATGTTTCTTGTCGATATCTTTGTAGTCTAGCAACTTCACTTTGTGCTTATGCAATTCTGGGCGAAGTGTATTCTCAAAGAAGTCATGTTGCATCTTCACCAATGGAACCAGCGCATCACGAATCACTTTTAATTGCTTATCTGGATCTAGTCCATCATCAGAAACGATATCAAGCTGCTCAGAAAACTTTTTCTTTACTCTGGCAACTCTAACCATAAAAAACTCATCAAGGTTAGTACTAAAAATTGCAAAAAATTTCGCTCTTTCAAGCAATGGAGTCCGAGGGTCAATCCCTTCATTCAAGACCCTCTTATTAAAAGCAATCCAACTTAATTCACGGTTAAAGAAATACATAGATCGATCAATTGACTTGTCATCCTTTTTGTCAATTTGATCTGGTTCTTGCAAGACGCTATTTGTCTCTGGATCAGATTCTAGAATCTCTAACGAATCAACTATGGCTAAATCAACTTGTGAATTTTTTTTGATTAAGTCTTTTTTAATTCTAGTCATATGGCAAATCTATATTCTTACTAGCTAGATTACAGAAATATAGGTTATTTCTGTGTGAGCTTAAACACTTTAGCTTTATCTTATCGTCAATACAGCAAACTACTTAAGCTGCTTATCGCAATACAGCAATCCTAAATGATTGGTGAGAATATTGGCTTTGACTACGCTCAGCCAGGGTATACCGATATCTGAGCGTACTGGAAGCTTCTCTTAAAT
>JAYVVP010000385.1:0-7736 GCA_043786935.1 Pseudanabaena sp.
CTTGCCCGATAAAGTCGCACCTTCCATACTGTCGATGTAATCTTGCATTGTGTAGCTACCTGCAAGGAAGAAGTTTTTAACAGGTGTAGCTTGCGCGGGACGGAAAGGATCTTGTCCAGGAGCCTCGCGGTAAAGAGATTGAGCTAGCTTGACTACACTTGACCAAGTTACATTGAGCTTATGGGAAGAAGGGAAAATCTCATGCACTTGAGCAATCATCTTCTCAACGATCGCTTCATTACTGAGCTTAATATAATCATCCGCAGGGGTAATTACCACTTGCAAAAGAGAACCTTCACCCTCTTTATAATAATCAGTTGGGCTAGTAATCGCCAGATCAGCAAAAGTTGAGAAGTCTACTTTAATAGCATAAAGCAGATTATCAATATCAGTTACCCATCCATCAAACCGTAGTTGAACCGTGATTACAGGCACAGCATCAAGTTTATAAATATTGTCAAACTGCGACCAAACCCGCCATTTTTCAGGAATGATCCGCTTTACACCTGGTACATCAGTGGCGCATACATACACATCCGCAGTGACAATTTCTTCGCCATCTTCTTTCCCAACGATCAAACCTGTAACCTGAGTCTCTTCGCCTTCGCCTTCAAAGAGAACTTCCCGCACACCACGCCGCAAATGGATTTTGCCGCCTTTAGATTCAATATGCTTAACAATCGGTTTATGCAGGAAAACATCTGGAGAACCTTCTAGCATTCTCAAAATCGAAGCTTCTGTTCTGGATGCAAAAAACTGGAAAATAGTCAGCATACAGCGTGCCGAAATATTTTCACAATCAATAAAGCCTAATCCATAGGCGATCGCATCCCACATCAAATCAAGGCTAGCTTGAGAGCCGCCCATCGACAGAAACCAATCTTTAAAGCTGATGTTATCAAGAGCGCGGATTTCTTTCATTGCGCCAACATGATCGACTAAACCGCGAATTAAAGGACTACGCCCGATCGCGATCGCGTTTTGGATTTTGTCTTTGAGTGGTAATTGCCCTGTGGTCACAAATGCTTTCAGCCCATGAAAAGGCGCGCCACCAAAGTTGCGAAAATCAAGGGCAGCTTGCTTGCCACCTGGGTTTACAAAAATATGAGTGTGTTCTTTAAGACGCAGATGCTCGAATGCGCCTGTTTTTTTCATCAGCGCAAACAAATTGTAATAGCAGCCAAAAAATACGTGCAAGCCCATCTCGATATGGTTGCCATCTTTGTCTAGCCAACTGCTGACCTTACCACCAACAAAAGGACGGGATTCAAAAAGTTCTACCTCATACCCTTGTTCGCTGAGTTCTACGGCAGTACTCATACCCGCCAAGCCTGCACCAATAATCGCTGCTTTCATGTCTTGTTATGCTCGACCCTGATTGTCGTTACGTTTGCTTAACATATTGTAATCTTAATTGGCTCTCTACCAAATCACTCAAGCCCATAAATTACTTACTTCGACCACTCTATTTATCATTACAATCATCTTCTTTCAGATTCATATTTCCTAGACGAGGATAAGCTTTGCGTATGCGTTGATGTTCTAGGGCAGATCAATGGCTAAAAGGATAATAGAGATCGCTTGACTAATCGCCACCTCCTGTTCCTTAACCGTAGTCTCGCGCAGAGTTGCCAGAAAGTCATCCCAACTCAAGCAAATATTTGCATTTACAAAATTTAAAATCGATTTATTGAATACTTTAGTCTGTGGAACTTTGGTATTCAACCTTTTAATCTTAGTTCATGCAACTTAGCCAACTGGATAAAATTTTAGGACTAGAAATACAGCGCCGCCGTATAGAAAATGGTTGGTCACAAGAATACTTGGCAGAAATTACAGGTTTGCACAGAACCTATATCAGTCAACTTGAGCGAGGTCTAAAAAGTCCTTCTATTAGAGTTTTTAGTCATATAACAAATGCTCTCGGATTGACAATGAGTGAATTTTTATATGCAGTGGAAGGGTTATTAAATGCTGACAGAAATTGAAATCCAAAAATTAAGACAAGCGATTATTGCTACTATAGCTTCTCCCTTCATTGGATCAATAGAAGACCATACTTGGGAAGCTATGTTTCACTATGTTAAGGATATTAATTTGTCAGATCCAGCATTAGGACGTAGCAAACTACTTTATGATGCTGTTGATTCTACAACTTCAACAGGTTGGTCGTTAAAGTCTTTACAATTAAATAGTCTGACTTCTGTAAATATGTTTTCTTTTGTCATTCAAAGAGCGGATATCATCAAAAAGGCTACTCAACTTGGGTTTCCTAGTCTAACTGAACTCTCTTCGCCTACCGATCTTGGAAATGCTATTATCCAACATTGGAATGATAAAATCATATCAAATCAGGCAGTACAAGGAGTAGTTAATAGCTACGAAAGTATACTGCTGAAAACTATTAAGGGTTCTGAATATATCTATTGCGAATATCCTCTTAATCCATTTGATCCTAGTACTTTTTCATGGAATTGGACAATTGGCAAAAATACTGCACAATCAGGGGCAGGTTTACAAGGAAGTGTTGGGGGTAAAACAGAATTAGTTTGGTACAAAAATCAAAAGCAGCTTTTTAGAACTAGAACACTTCCTCTGGAGGCAGTTTATATCAAGGTTGAACGAAATCGGCTTACGCCTGATCGATACGTCTATTCTATTCTCTAAGCTTTACAAGATCAACCCAATGAAACATTCTAAATATGAGCTTGAAGAATAGATTCAGCTATTACTTTACCTAATAATGGGGGAACTGATTCACCGATTTGAGAAGCCATATCAGTATATGTTCCTAAAAAATGAAAACTATCGGGGTAAGAGTGTAGTCTTGCAGCTTCACGAATTGTAATTGTACGATTTTGATTTGGATGGAAAAACCTACCAGAACCAGGGTGAAAAACCATCTTGTAATAGTTCTTGCTGGCTTACTCCAGTAAAGTCGTCCGTATGCACCACTATAATGCTTTTTAGGGGCTAATTCAGGTGGCAAATCTCTAGCATCCTGACCTTCACTGAGAATACGCGCTCTTGACATTTGAATAGCGCTTAAAGCACGGGCAATATGATTGGTAAGTTTTGTACTTCCATTTCGTATCATTGTTTGGTATATAGTTTCTGGTGGAAAAGGATAAACTTCCTGATCGTATTCCTGACCTGCTTCTAATGCAGGTAAATCGCCAATAGCATCTCGAACTGTAACAACTGAAGAAGTGTTCGGTTTTAGAAAAGTAAGTTGATTACAAGATTTTGTAGCTCTATAATCACCTCGAATATCGCCAAAATGTGTAGGTTCAGGAAACTGAAGTGACTTATCTAAACTAGCTAAGAAAAAAGCTCTTGATCTAGTTTGAGGTATTCCGTAGTTTGCAGAATTTAATGATCCTGAATTAACTTTATATCCTTGTAATTCAAGTTGTTGCGTAATTTCATTTCTTATAACGCCATTGTAAGCCTTCAAAATTTCAGGTACGTTTTCTAATACAACGTAAAGTGGTCTGAATTCTTTTACAAACTCTAAAAATAGTCGATATAGATGATTGCGAGAATCGTCAAAATAACGATACTCAGCAGGAATATTTCTTGAAAATCCTTGACAGGGTGGACCACCTATCAATGCTGTTAATTCTTCTTTTCTTATTCCTAAAGATGATCGCAACGCAGAAGGATCAACCTTGCATATATCCGCGTTAATAGTTTTGGCGGCTGGATAATTGTACTTGTAAGTTGCTAAAGCTTTTGAATTCAAATCGATCGCGCATAGAGATTCAAAACCTGCAAGATGAAATCCTGTAGTTAGACCGCCTGCGCCAGAAAATAAGTCAATGATTTTATATGTCATAATTGAATACTATGGTATTCAAAGTGTGTCGTCAAGTGTTAAAGAAATTGGTGTTTTTAAAGAGAATGCAATCCCCTTTAACTTCATGAAGATTTGAATAGCGATTCTTAGCTAAAAATCTGTTTTAATCAACTGTCAAGTTTTCAGAGCGATTAGACACTGATGATTTAGGCGATATCTCTAGATATCTTCAAAATCTCGACCACTCCAATCAGGAATCACCGTCGCTTTTTGCGTAACAGGATTAAACCACTTTCGATGTGAACCACCACCACGTCTAAAAATCTCTTCATATCCGAGTCTAGATAACTTCTTCGCAACTTCTCTATAATTCATTATGCCGAAATAACAGTTTCTATCAGGGATGGAGAATCTTGGTCAGCAAATAGCAGATTATGAGGTAGTTTTTTACCTAGATCGTCATAAAGTTCCCGAATAACCTCAAACGCATCGCGCACATTGACTAAAACCTCATCAATAGATTCACCCTCAGTAACTAACTCTGGCAAAAGCGGAGAAGTCGCCGTAAAACCACCTTCAGGCTGTGGAGTCAATAATAATGGGATTTTGTAAAGCATAGTCATAACTAGATTTGCCTAAATCTTAATTTGCAAAATTGGTATTAAGTTAGCATTTTAAGCCTAACTGGTGAAAGGCGTAAATTTCCTGAAAACTCAAATAGTGATGATTAGCCAAAATTCTGTTTTAATTAACTCTCAAGTTTTGTAGAGCGATTAGACACTGATGATTTAGGAGATCGCAATGTAGATTTGGTGATAGGCAATATAAAATATAACTACGATAAAAGGATGATTATCATGGCGAACATACCATAAACAGATTTGTCAAACTTTTAAATTACATGTCAGAAGTAATGACCGACAACAAAAAGTACCACATTCAATTAGAAGGGCAATACAAAGCACTTGAAGAACATTTACAAAACCTGGCGCAAGAAAGAGAAAAGCCAATTGAAAATCAAGATTTAGGATTAATAGCTCACTGGTAGCAAACTGTCATGACCAAATCGCAAAACTAGAAAGGAAACTCAAAAGATGAATATAACTTACAAACAACCAATTGATCGCCTCAAGCGTCACATGGCAGAATATCAACCCCAACTAAAACGCGCCATTGAAGCAATTAACATTCTTGAAACAGCCAACCCAGAATCTGATGAGTTCTGTAATGCCCTAGCTGAACTTCACGTTTGCACCACCATCTTAGAGCCATACTCAGAGGGAATGTTAGAAGCGATCGAGCAGTTTACAGAAGATGATTCTATCTCGGAAGGTCTGTAACTAAGCATCAATGATCAGTTTGTGGAATGTAACGCTTAACGATTCAATAAATACAAACATCTAAAATGCTCAAAACTTCAGCCACTAGCTCATCTGAAGCAACTTCTATCAACTTTACTAACTACTTGAGTTACTTGGGCTTCTCTCCTTTAAATGTAAAAGGGCGTGCTTCGCACACCTTTTTACATTTGGAAGATCTACTCCTCGTAATTAGAAGCTAAATACTGCCTGCAAGTTTCCAATAAATACGGTTGGGTTTCCAGAGAAGTTATTAGGATTAAAGATGAAATAAGCAGAAGGTACTAAAGAGATATTCTTTGTAACTGGATAGATGTAAGACAGTTCGAGATCGTACTGTGTACCATCATTGCCCCTACCAGAAACAAGCACGTTATCAGTATCACCAAACTTATATGGTAATGCAAAGGAGATCATCGCTTGAGCACCTTCTTTGAAGAGGTCTGGGAAAGCCGCACCAATCTGATAAGTATACTGGTTGACATTGGTAGAGCCGCCAGCAGATCTGTTGAGGTTGGTTGTTCCGTATCCATATCGACCAAAAAGACCAAACCCTTTAGTGACCAACCAATCAAAGTTAGCTACAAAAATATCCGATTGTCCATTGTTAAAGCCAGGGATTGTAGTAGCTTGCAGAGATGGAGAACCGCCAACAGTACCATCAAGCGCTCCAAGAGCATTTCTATTTCCAGTAATATTGCCGTGGCTATAGATCAGACGAAGCTTGAAGGAGTCGAATGGTTTGAAACCAAGTTCCGCTGTTATATTATTGGTTCCACCAGTTAGACCTTGGGTTGGATTAGCTGCCGAAGAATTAGCACCAAAAAATTCATTGCTTTCTGCTAAGTAGCCAACCTTGAAGTCAAATAGATCACCCAATGGAGTCATAAATATTGCACCAGCACCACGCTTAGCGTCACTCAACAATGTGCTATTGATCGAGTTAAAGGTGGTATTCCAAGGATAGATGAAACGATTACCATCAAAATACTTATAGAAGTTGACACGAGGTCCAATAACTAAAGAGGCTTTTCCAAAGACAGGGAATTGGTAAGACAATTCACGCAATACAAAAGTGTTAGCAGAGGCGCCAGCTGTTTGATTGGTAAACGTAGTAGCAGTAGTATTGAAGAAATTAGAGGAGCCATAGGCTCTAGAGTAGGCTGAATCACCATTGCCAGCAGCTAGTTGCGTTACTAAACTATCCTTACCTGTGAATGAGGTGTTTAGGGTCAACCATACCAATCCACTCATGGTTACATTCGGAGCGTTTCCTACAGCGGGAATGCTTCTTCCGGGTTTTAGAGGGTCACTGAATAGAGTGTCTCTTAGGACGTTACGACCTGAGCCACCAGTGACGTTGAAAAATGCCAAACCGCTTAGTTTGGTAGTAGTAGAAAACTGTTGAGCCTCAAGCTTTTCGACCTTGGCATCAAGAGCATCAACGCGACCGCGAAGAGTGGCTAGTTCAGCAGCAAACTCTTCTTGAAGCTTTCGGAGAGTGGCAAGGTCTTCTTTGCTGACTTTATCAGCTAGCCCTGCGGAGATAATTTCATTGATCTTGTCTAAGCAAGCATTCAAACCTGCGGCAAATTCGTAGCGGCTGGTTGCTTGTTTTCCACGGAAAGTACGGTCAGGATAACCTGCGATACATCCATAACGCTCAACTAGAGACTGTAATGCAGTAAAAGCCCAATCGGTAGGCTTTACATCACTTAGTTGAGATACAGAAGTAACATTTTGAGCTACTTCCTTAGGACGGTTTAATTCTGTATTGATCGCCCGAATCGTTTCTGATTCATTCAGCTTAATTTCTGTTACAGGCAGTGACGATTGCAATAATGGAACAGATGATGCTTGAGCTTGAGATTTTATTTGAGCTTGACTTTGAGTTTCGGCATTCGCGCCTGTAGCCGCAGCTAACAAGCTCAGACCGAAGAGTACTGAGAGATTACTGACTTTTTTCATGCCTTCACACCATTAAAATGCATTTGTCACAGTTAAATAATTCAAATAAATCATTAATTATGATTAAAAGAATTGCTTAAATTAACAATTTCGTAACTACCGAAAATTAACAAAACTAAAGACACATAAATGTATTTAAGAATACATTCTAAACCCAATCATCATTTCTCTCATCATCAAAGTCATCTTTAGTAACTTCATGTTTTTTGTTAGTAGATGAATTTTTTGGTGTTACTTTCTGTGTTTTTTTTTGATTGTTTTGAAAAGGTAATTTTATTGAAGATTTTGTGAATTTAGGAATACTTGGAAATGTAAATTGAGGAGATGTTTTGGAAAAAGTTGTAAGAAAAGTTACCAGAACAGCCCCTAATCCTGTACAAAAGACAAGCACTAGCCCCAAGGGTAATTTGATTGATTCAAAAGATATTAGCTTAACTGTTACAAGATAAATATTTTGGCTAGAGAAAATAGCTATCCCTAACGAACTAATACACAAAAATAAATAGAGTAATAAACGCATCGGCAATGGTTCCGCGTAATGAGTAAGAAAAAGCATTGCAATATATGCCGTATGAAGTTAGTAGTAAAAGATAAACTTTGGTTAAAAATAC
>JAYVVP010000386.1:0-7610 GCA_043786935.1 Pseudanabaena sp.
TAGTTACCGATTTCGACTAGATCAGCACCATTTGCTACTGCTTCAAATAGTTTCTGAGCATCAACTGCCGATACACAAATTGGCAATGAGCAATTAGCTTTAGCGATCGCGATCAATTCAGCATCAGCTGCAATATCAACAAAAGTAGCCCCACCGCGATCGGCTGCTTGCACGACCATTTTTACAGAGTTGCTATCAAAGTTTTGAAGGCCACTAATAATTTTGAGAGCACTGCGGTGGTTAAAGGCAGTTGCTAAGGCAAGAGGTAAACGAGACATAAGCATTGTCATCCGAATAGATTTGATTTACGACTACTTTAACGCGATTTTGCGTAGAAACTAGACAGTCATTAGAGTCTTTTCAGGAGTCAAGAGCTTTACACCCACCCGATCAATATGTTCTTTTAGCTTCGGTTCAGCGATCGCTTCATAATGCACCACGTCAAAAAAATAAGGTAGTGGCTTCTCTTCGTTAAGGCAATCAGCAAGTCGAGCCGTAATTTCATAGGTCAGGCGATCGCCTTTAATTGCTAAATCTACGTCAGACCCTTTCTTATAATTACCTTTAGCACGAGAGCCAAACAAGACAACCTCAGCAATTTCTGGAAATTGTCGAATTGCATCAATAATATGGGCGATGTCACTATCCCTTAGTCCATATTTCATAGAGTTTCGATCTTGTTTTTGAAATATTCGTATATCTCTAACAGAAGTTGAAAATACTTGTTTCTGATTTTTGATTCTACTGCGATCGCTGTTTCTTCATTGTAAGTATGCGCGGTCAAGTTACGATCTTGCAGTGCCTCGATCCAGTCATGTCCATTATTAATTAGTCCTGACTGAAATGCTTGTTTAATCGCTTCTCTAGGTGTTTTGACAATAAATCCTTCTGTCTCTTCATAGTCCTTAAGTAGTTTCCAAGAGAGTTCAAAGGTCATCTCAAAAAATTGAATTAATCCTGCTCTTTCTAAAATGGAAAGTTGTTCTGTTTTGAGTGAGTCCTGCAATAACAGGAATGCTCTCTCAAAGTTAGAAAATCGTTGTATCCATCGAATATCGTCTTCTAGCATCATTGACTCTGCTGGAGCTTAATCAAGGCTTGAGTTTTGGCAAGACGCACTAGATGCTCCATAAATTCATAATGCTGCCATAGTAGGCAATCACTTTCGTTAAAGTCTTGGGTACGATTTTTTTCTAATAGATTATCAATTTCTTGCTGTGCGGCTGGTGCAAGGTGTAAATTCAAGACTTCTTGAGGGGATGGAAGTTGGGCTAAAAAATGCAAAATTTCTGTCAATCCCGAAAAGCCCTTATTGGGATTAGTATTCATTTCTCGCAATCCTATTGCCAGTATTTGCGGCAGGTTATCCTGAACAGTGGTGGCGATATCGTCTGGTATGTCTAGGGTGATTTGCATAGTTTAGTAAATGATTTTTTAATAAATATAATGATTTGTTAGTAATTATTCCAAGCGAGTTCAAAGGTCATCTTGAAAAATCGAATCAATCCTGCTCTTTACAAAAGTGATCGCCTGAATTATCTATTTAAAAGGAACTCATACATATAAAACTATAGGCATCGTGTATATCCCCAGTTGACTTTCTCACCTAGCTTTCTAATTTCGGCACACTGAAACTTCTTAACTAAACCGCCTTCAAGTAGACCATAGGTTACAACATCATCAGTTTCATGAACACCAAAACTGACTACACTAACCAAAGGACATGAATTGATAATTTTAGAACTAATTGACGATAAAAGACTCGTGGCTCTTACTATGCTAATTGCAGATTTACCTTGTACAGAAAAACTATATTCTAGTGGCTTATTATCTAAATAAATTGGTCTTATAAAAGCTGTAGGACGAACGTAACTCCTCAGATTAATCTCTTTTTTTACTGCAATCTGTGTATTAGCTGATTCAATAGCTGCATTGCATTTGTCATTTCTATAAGTTGAAGAAGGTTTATAAAGTTCTTTTTCCCACTCAAGAACTGTCAATATATTGACTATAGGGATAATATCACTTCCATTTGCTTCTTCCACTTTTAGAGAATTTACAAAACCATTACCACGTATTCCAAGCCCAGCTTCATATTGAATATAAGATTTAGTATTCAAATTAGTTGAAATAACTGTATAGCTTCGGACTCCATTTCCTCCTTCAGATGACCATGTAATTAAATGCTTATCTTTTAGCGCAGAATAAAAAATGTAATTTCCTCCATATCTTGTGCGAAGACAAGAAGAAAGACTTGAAACACGCCATCCCTCTTGTGAAATATAGAAGCCAGTTAATTTTCCACACGTTGCAAGAGTCTTCAAGCTAGGTGTGTCATTTGAAAAAGAACTAACAGGTAAAGTTAGAAGATGAAAAGTAACCGTGGTAAAAATAAATATTGATGTTAGGGTTTGTTTTCTCATATCGTAATATCCAACGAATTCAAGAGTAAATTTGGAAAGGATTCATTATTCCTTATTTTGTACAAATTCTAATACTGATTCGATATCTTGTTGTGAGTAATATCCTTGGTCTACACTTGACTCAAAAACACCTTCTGATATAGCTTCAACAAAATGTAGTCTAGCTTGTTCATGACCAGATATATGAAGTCGCTTGATCATTTCAACAACTTCGTCAACTGGTAATTCTCTGTTTGTAAGCTTGGATAGAAGTACCATCAGTCCATCACTTCCCAGAAATTCAGACAACTCACAATCATTTAATCCTTGAGCGGGTGTTTCTGTATACGTATAACAACCATGCGAAAAAACATCTTTGTGAGGACTAGCTGAGATGTGATGAACAAGGCGTAATCCTTTACCCGTGCAACCATTATAATTACATTCTAACCACTCTATTCTGCCATCAGAAGATTCTTTGATAGGTGATCCACAGGTATCGCAAATCCATCCTTGTGATACATCCATTTTTTACACCAAATTTTTCGGGAAAATATTAAAACAGTCGTTCAATTATATTAGCTTAGCTTTCATATAATTTTACCTCGTTATCGCCTTACTGCCACACCATGTAAGAGGTTTAAAATCAACAGTATTAGTGATCGCGCTTTTTTAAGGTAATATCTCAAAACAATCACAATGTCTAGGGCGCATAATCGAGAAATCACGGCGATCCAAAGTTAAAACGCGAGTAATTCCTAATCTTTCAGCAATGGAAACAATCACTGCATCGACAAAATCAAGTTGACTATCAGCATACTGCTCTAAAATTTGATTAACTCGTTCCAAATCTTTTTCTGTCATCGATTCTATCTGAATTCCACTAACAACCAAATTGGCAATAAATTTCCGCATAGCATTATGTCCTAATCTTGAAGCAATCAAATAACAAACTTCAGGCAAAACGACACTAGGAAGCAGTAATGGCTCATTTATACTTTGCACCGCAGCTAGAACGCGATCATGATTCCGATCTGTTAAATCTGTTAAAGCAAATAGAAAGCTGGTATCAAGTACAACAGTCATACCTGTTCATCTGAATGAATACTCCAGCCACGAATTGGATTAACTTCACTTGCTAAAATCTCTTCATCTCTATCTGAAATATCTTTTTCATTGGAAGCACCCAAACCCACAATTGACAGTAAAAAACTATTGTGAGGTGTTTCTGTTTTTGTTTCAACAGTCTTGTAACGAAGATAGCCAATAAAACTAACAAGCTCAGAGAAAGTATCCTCTGGCAAGTTATCAAGTAGCTCAATAATCTGTTGCCGCGTTGGAGTTAGGGTATTCATAAGCAAATATGAAAAAGATACTCATTGTATTTTACCTACAAGATAGGCGATCGCGCTTTTGGCTAGCTGATTTTATGCGAAAGGCGATCACGGGGTTGGATTTTTACTATGGCTATTTAGAAAACTTTTCACTAAATTTTAAATTCAAAAATTAGATTGACGAACTCACTCATTTAAAGCTATATTAGTGAGTTCTGAATTCCAAAACTGTAAAGCCATGCCGCTCCCGATTGTTGCCGTTGTCGGTCGCCCCAATGTGGGCAAATCTACGCTCGTAAACCGCCTGTCGGGAGAGCAATACGCGATCGTTTACGATGAACCTGGGGTAACCCGCGATCGCGTTTATCGTGATTGTTTTTGGGGCGAACATGAATTTCAAGTCGTAGATACAGGTGGATTAGTCTTTGACGACGAGACTGAGTTTTTGCCAATGATTCGCGAACAAGCTGAGATCGCCATTCGTGAATCCGTAGCGGTAATTTTTGTAGTAGATGGACTCGCGGGGATCACTGATGCCGATGAACAACTGGGTGGATGGCTACGACGGCTGAATATTCCTGTGCTACTGGCAGTTAATAAATGTGAAGGCTCCAAATTTGGACTTTCACTAGCAGCAGAATTTTGGAATTTGGGCTTAGGTGAACCGATTCCGATGTCAGGTATTCATGGCAACGGTACGGGCGAGTTATTGGATGAGTTGATTAAGCATTTACCGCCGCCCGAAGAAGTAGCAACTGAAAGCGATGAAATCAAAGTGGCGATTATTGGTCGTCCAAATGTTGGCAAATCTAGTTTGCTCAATGCTTTCATTGGTGAAAATCGCAGTATTGTTAGTCCGATTTCTGGCACAACTCGCGATGCGATCGATATGTCTGTTGAGCGCGATGGTAAGAAATATCGCTTAATCGATACCGCTGGGGTACGGCGTAAGAAGAATATTGATTACGGCATCGAATTTTTTAGCATTAACCGTGCTTTTAAAGCGATCGGACGCTCTGATGTAGTTTTACTAGTAATTGATGCTCTTGATGGAGTTACCGATCAAGATCAAAAATTGGCTGGCAGAATTAATGATGAAGGAAAAGCTTGTGTAATTGTCGTAAATAAATGGGATGCGATCGAAAAAGATTCCTACACTATCTACGACTACACCGCAGACGTTAAGAGCCGTCTGATGTTTGTTGAATATGCACCAATTATTTTTGTCAGCGCTGTAACAGGTCAGCGTGTGCAACAAGTTCTTGATCGTGTTGATATCGCCGCTGAGCAACATAAGCGCCGCGTTCCGACTGCGATCTTGAATGAAGCCTTGAATGAAGCAGTAACATGGCACGCGCCGCCTACTAGTCGTGGCGGTAAGCAGGGCAAAGTCTATTATTGTACTCAGATCTCTGACAGCCCGCCTACGGTGATTCTATTCGTTAACGATCCTCATCGTTTTAACGATAACTACAAGCGCTATATCGAAAATCAGTTCCGTAAAACCCTCGGATTTGATGGAACACCATTGCGGTTTATCTGGCGTGGCAAGAAAGATCGCGAAGTTGAAAAGTCGAAAAACTCAGCATTAAGGTAAATAAAAGGAACGCTTCGCGTCCTTTTTGTTTTAGTTACTGATGTTACGTGGAACAATTTTACTAAATATACGACTTTGCTAGAGTTACAGACGATCGACGCTTTAGAGTCATGATATTTGCCCTCTGTAAGGTCGAGGTTGCGTAAGCCCTTCAAGACTTCCACGTAACATCAAGTTATACTTTTACAAGTAGCAGAGGTGCTTTAACATGACAAGCCAGATAGTTAGTAATTTAACCGTCGATGAACTCAAAGATGTAATTGCCAGTTTTGTGGAAGAATATGAAGAAAAAGTGTCAGACGCTCGAAGCCAACTTAAGCAAGTAGAAAATCTTTTAGGTTCTTTGCCTAATGTTAACCAAGATAATCCTTGGCTAAAAATGGCTGGTATGCACAAAGATAATCCCTTATTTGAAGAAGTAGCGGCATCTATCGAAGCCAATCATCAAGATATTACTGCTGAGGAATTAAGTTAGATGAGTTTGTGGATACTTGATACTAACCATATGACTTACTTACAACATTCTCATCCCAATGTTCTGAAACATCTTTCTACTATTAATCCAAAAGATGTTGCTATAACAGCAATTACCGCAGAAGAACAAATTCGTGGTTGGCTCAAGTTTATGGACGTAAACTCTTCTCGCTGTCTCTGGGCTTATAAGGGCTTTAAGGAGACATTGGCATCTTTGAAAAGGGTTAATGTGTTGGATTTTGATGAAAATGCGTATCAAATTTATCGAGATCTTAAAAAGAAATTAACTAATAAGGTTGCTACGAAAGATTTACAAATTGCAGCGATCTCGCTTTCTGTTAAGGGAATCGTAGTTACGAGTAATCACAAGGATTTCTGTAAAATACCTGATTTGCAAATTGAAGATTGGACTATTGCCTGAAAACAAAATGATTGCTTTGCGCCCTTTTTTTCTTAAGCTTGGAAAACTCATGGAAGAGCGATCGCTTGCCACAACAAATATGACACTCGTAGAAACAACATCATTTGAAGCTTGTATGCTTGGAGCCGCAACTTTTGACTTGAGTGGGCTTCCCAAGGAGTATTACACTTTGGTGGATGGGAGTAAGAGCATTATTTGGGTACAACCAATTTTTCAAGCTTTGGGGTTAAAGTCTTTGTTAATGGCTTCTTTGCCTGTGGAAAACTTTACCCATGCGGTAATTCGTGGCAAGGAGTACACTGCTATTGTGATTAAGCAGCAAGGAAATTATTTAGCCTTACTTGTTGATCTCCAAAGTGACATCATTAACGAGAAGTTTTTAAACTGGGCGCAATGTTTTGATACTACTTCTCTAAAAATCAATCCTAAGTTTCAAATAATTTAAAACCTAGAAGTCGGTTGATGCAATAAATTTACAGGAGCGTGCCAAAATTTAATCAATATTAAAATCAATATTTAATAAAAGCGCTCTTATGAAACGTATTACTCTGCTTGGCTCTACTGGCTCGATTGGCACACAAACGCTGGACATTGTAGCGGAGTATCCTGACAAATTCCAGATTGTAGGGATGACGGCGGGAGGGAATATTGAATTACTGGCTCGACAGATTCGTCAGTTTCAGCCCGAAATTGTGGCGATCGCTAGTCAAAATAAACTCGCTGAACTCAAAGAGGCGATCGCTGATCTTGAAATAAAGCCAATCTTATTAGCTGGAGCTGAGGGAGTCGAAACTGTAGCCGCTTATGGTGACTCTGAAGTAGTAGTGACGGGAATTGTCGGATGTGCGGGACTTTTGCCAACGATCGCGGCAATTAAAGCAGGTAAAAATATTGCGTTAGCAAATAAAGAGACCTTGATCGCAGGCGGGGAGGTGGTTGTCCCAATGATCAAAAAACATGGGGTGAAGTTACTGCCTGCGGATTCCGAACATTCAGCAATTTTTCAATGTTTGCAAGGTGTGCCAGAGGGTGGACTGCGGCGGATTATTCTTACGGCTTCAGGTGGTGCATTTCGCGATCGCGCCACTGAGGATCTTGCATCAGTAACCGTCGCAGATGCGCTGAAACATCCCAACTGGGCAATGGGCAAAAAGATTACGATTGATTCTGCAACCTTAATGAATAAAGGATTGGAAGTAATCGAAGCACATTATCTATTTGGTGTCAGTTATGACCAGATTGAAATCGTGATTCATCCGCAAAGTGTCATTCATTCTCTAATTGAATTAGAAGATACTTCTGTACTTGCTCAACTTGGCATTCCTGATATGCGCTTGCCATTACTCTATTCTCTTTCCTATCCCGATCGCATTCCCACCCAA
>JAYVVP010000387.1:0-2670 GCA_043786935.1 Pseudanabaena sp.
GACAAATCAGTTCTTTGACTATAAAGCCAATAGTAAAGCAAAACTCTCGCAATCAAACTATAAGCTCTATATTCTCATCTCTAAACTTAATTTTAAATGTTTTACGATGCAGATTGCTGTAACTAAGTTTGGTGATCGCTCGATATTATACTCATTCTAAATTTGGACAAGATTTTTCTGTAGTGATGTTATGTAACTCGATATACAATTACTGAAAACAATTTTGTATACAGTATACATTTTACACAGAGTTGTTGTAGTGTACAGGTTAAAAGCAATAGTGATCGGTGCGGGTATTGGTGGGCTGACAGCAGGAATTGCGCTGCGACAGGCTGGCTATGAAGTGGAAATTTACGATCGCGTGCGGGAATTACGTCCCACTGGTGCAGGAATTTCGCTGTGGTCAAATGGAGTAAAGGTTCTCAATCGTCTTGGCTTAGGCGAACAAATGGCAGCGATCGGTGGAAAGATGGATCGCATGGAATATCGCTATCTATCAGGAACATTGCTGAATGAAATTCCACTCGATCCTTTAATCGATGAAGTTGGTCAACGCCCCTATCCTGTCGCCAGACGCGATTTACAAAACCTCCTTTTAGAAGCATTTGAGTTATCAGGCGGCAAATTAACTCTGGGTACAAAATGTATTGAATGTCTAGAAAGCGATCGCGATGTCACCGCCAAATTTGAAGATGGAAGTAGTGTTACGGGGGATTTATTAGTAGCCGCCGATGGTGTGCATTCCATATTGAGAGAATATATCCTTGGTGAAAAGATCTAGCCAAAGTATGGTGGTTATGTTAATTGGAATGGATTAGTTCCTCTTAGTGAAGATCTTGCCCCCTCGGATATGTGGGCAATCTATGTAGGCGAACATAAACGAGCTTCACTAATGCCCGTAGGTGGCGATCGCTTCTATTTCTTTTTTGATGTACCATTGCCCAAAGGCACAACTAGCGATCGTACCAACTATCGCCATGAACTGAAGGAATATTTTCAAGGCTGGGCAGAACCTGTGCAGCTATTGATTGATCGCCTCGACCCTAATGCAGTAGCGCGTGTAGAAATCCATGATGTTGGACCGATTTCAAGAATGGTGAGAGGTCGAGTGGCTTTAGTTGGTGATTCAGCTCATGCGACTTGTCCCGATTTGGGACAGGGTGGCTGTCAGGCGATGGAAGACGGTTTAGTACTGACGAATTATCTAATATCGACTAATTTGAGTGTACCTGATGCGCTGGTACGCTATGAAAAGGAGCGGAAGGTCAGAACTACTGAAATCGTCAGTAAGGCGCGAAATCGGGCTGAAACTATTCACGGTCGAGATCCTGAAGTTTCTCAAAAATGGTATGAACAACTAGAACAGGAAAGTCCATTGGATGTTACTAAGGCGATCTCCAAAATAATTAGCGGAGGCCCTTTGCATTGAGTCACCCATCAAATTATATGATCGATAATCTCAATCAAATGAGTCAAGCAGAATTTACCGAAGTGCTTGGTTCTATCTTTGAACATACACCTGAAATTGCCTTCGAAGCATGGCGATCACGTACGTTTAATAATGTCATCCAACTACATCGAACTATGGCGGAGATCGTTAACAAGATGAGCGAATCTGAGCAGTTAAAGTTGATTTGCGCCCATCCCGATCTCGGCACTAAGTTTAAAATGGCGGAAGCTTCGGTACAAGAGCAGTCTAAGGTTGGCTTAGATCGACTTTCTACCATAGAATACGATCGCTTTCAACAACTTAATGATGCTTACAAAGAGAAATTTGGATTTCCTTTTATTATTGCTGTCTGCAATCATACTAAAGATACTATTCTCAAAGCTTTTGAGCAAAGACTCGAAAATGCGATCCAGATCGAAAAAAAACAGGCGATCGCGGAAATTATCGAAATTGCCCGATGGCGCTTAACTTTAGCAATTAGTGACTAGCTAACAGCCATAAACAAATTCAGTTATATCTAATTCTATGACCTACCCCAGAGACATGATTGGCTATGGGAGAAATACTCCCGATCCCAAATGGAAAGATAACGCTCGTATTGCTGTCCAATTTGTGATTAATTATGAAGAGGGCGGCGAAACTTGTATTTTGCATGGTGACACGACCTCAGAAACTTTCCTGTCGGAAATTGTGGGTGCTGTCCCCATTGATGGATTGCGCCATATGAATATAGAATCTTGCTATGAATATGGAAGTCGCGCAGGATTTTGGCGGTTGTACCGCATGTTTGGCGATCGCCATATTCCTGTAACAATCTATGGGATTGCGATGGCGTTAGAACGCAACCCTGAAGCAGTTGCCGCGATGCTAGAAGCCGATTGGGAAATAGCTAGTCATGGCTATCGCTGGATTGATTATAAATATTTTTCCTCTGAACAGGAACGGGAACATCTTCAAAAGGCGATCTCCATTCATACACGAGTAACAGGCGATCGCCCCTTAGGTTGGTACACTGGGCGCACTAGTCCGCATACACGCCGTTTGGTCGTTGAGGAAGGAGGATTCCTCTATGATTCTGATAGCTATGCCGACGATCTTCCCTATTGGAATCATGATTATCGCAAGCCGCATCTCATCATTCCCTATACGCTTGACAATAATGATATGCGCTTTGCCACGACTCAGGGGTTTAATTCGGGAGATCAGTTTTTTGCCTATCT
>JAYVVP010000388.1:0-2664 GCA_043786935.1 Pseudanabaena sp.
AATTTACGATCGCGATCGTAAATTGATCGGTGTATTAGGTGTTGACTATATTCTTACGCAGTTAAATATATTTCTCCAAGAGCTAAAATTAGACAAATCGAGTCATATTTTTGTGATTGAGCGATCAGGATTAGTAGTAGGAACTTCTGGTACTGAGCGCACTTTTTTGATTGTGAATGGGAAGCCCCAGCGACTGAATATTCTCAATAGCAACGATCCTCTGTCACGAGCTACGGCTCGCTACTTAGTTAATGAATTTGGGAATTTTAGTTCGATTCAGGGGAAAGAACAATTAGAACCAATTTTGGAAGGTGAAAAGCAGTTTATTCAGGTGCAGTCTTGGCGTGATCGCGATGGATTAGATTGGTTAATTGTGATCGTTGTTCCAGAATCGAGCTTTATGGGACAAATATCTGATCGCACACAGGTAACGATTCTATTTAGTTTAGCAGCATTGGCTTTAGCGATCTTAGTTGGAATGATAACAGCCCGTTATATTAGTGCCCCATTGCTCAAACTAAGCAGTGCTTCTCAAGCGATCGCCAATGGCGAGTTAGATTCTAGAGTGTCTGTAAAAGGGACAAGTGAAATTAAAGTTTTATCTGAATCATTTAATTGCATGGCAGAAATGGTAACAGAATCATTTAATCGTCTAGAAAAAGCAAATATTGAATTGGAATCGCGGGTTAGAGACAGAACCAGTGAACTAGCGGATTCTCAACTCTCATTGCAACAGAGTAATTTTGGGTTGCAACGTCGCGAACAACAACTGCGTAGACAACAAAAAATCTTGATTGAGCTTACTAAAAATAAAGCTATCAATCTCGGTGATTTCATTATGGCGGTTCAACATATTACCGAAAAAGCAGCATTGTCTTTAGATGTTGAGCGTGTGAGTGTTTGGTTATTTGACACCACCAAAACAAAACTGCATTGCCTTGATCTTTATATAAAAAGTAAAAATATCCATACCGAGTCTGAGTTTTTAGGGGCAGATAATTTCCCTGCTTTTTTTGCGCTGATTCAAGAACAACGAAACTTGGCTATAGAAGATGTACACGATGAAGAAAACCTAAAAGAGCTAGTAGCAACCTATCTTTATCCTTCAGGGATTGTATCTCTATTAGTATCATCTTTTGATGTTGGTGGAGAAATTGTAGGCGTTTTGATGTTTGAACAGATTGAAGTAGAACGTTGTTGGATGATCGAAGAAATTAGCTTTGCTAGCTCTTTGGGAGATTTATTGTCTTTAGGGATGGAAGCTCAGGAACGTCGTCATATAGAAGATAACTTGCGAGTTGAGCAAATGCGATCAGAACGCCTACTACTCAATGTTTTACCCAAGGCGATCGCCGAGCGTTTAAAATTATCACAGATTTATACACCCATCAATATCCCTGCCAATATTACTTCCAGCATTGCCAATAATACATCTTCTGAAACCTTAATAAATTCAATCTCAAACGCGATTCCAAGATTGAGACCGAATGGCACAATTGTTGCTGATACTTTTGATGAGGTAACTGTTCTTTTTGGTGATATTGTCGGATTTACAGGATTTGCATCGGCAGTATCGGCAACCGAATTAGTATATATGCTCAATGAGATTTTTTCGGAGTTTGATCGCCTAGTTGATTTTTATGGTTTAGAAAAAATCAAAACGATTGGGGATTCTTATATGGCTGTAGGTGGCTTGCCTTTACCTCGCTCTGATCATGCTGAAGCGATCGCTTCTTTAGCTTTGGAAATGAAACAGTCAATCCGTAAATTTATCCGTCATGATGGGAATCCCTTTGAGTTGCGAATTGGTATTCATACTGGTCAAGCGGTTGCAGGCGTGATTGGGAAGAAAAAGTTTATTTATGATCTGTGGGGAGATACTGTGAATATTGCCAGTCGGATGGAGTCTCATGGTATTGCAGGTTGTATTCAAGTAACCGAAGTAACTTATCAAATTTTAAAAAATAAATATCAATTCGAGCCAAAAAGGTTAGTGGACATCAAGGGTAAAGGCGAAATGAGTACTTATTTTTTAACAGGAAAATTAGAAGTATAGCGAAACCATTAAGTCGATTGGGAAGAATTGATTGGGGAGAGTAAATTTTTTATAGCAAATAGGCGATCGCGCACAAACTTAGAGCTTCAGTCCATTCCACAATCGCGCCATAGGTATCGCCAGTCTGTCCACCGAGTTGACGGTTTAGCCATGCACCAATCAGCCAAGCGAAACTAAATCCGATCGCTGTTAAACAAACTGATAGATAGCTTGTTTGATAAAAGAAGCCGATCGCTAAATTACCAATCGTTAGTAAAATTGCCATTAGCCAAACTTGCCAGTGATGCAGGTCTTCTTGATGAAATTTGCCTTTGCCGATCGCTTTGAGATAGGGATAAGCCATGATTGCGCGGAGTTGTCCCCATCGCGCCCATGCCCAGATGCTAGTTAAGATCCAAAAGCGGCGATCGCTGATCGCGGCGAGGGCAAAAACTTTTAATAACAAAATCGTAATTCCTGCCATTGCCCCAAATGCGCCAGTGCTACTATCTGCCATAACTTCGAGACGACGATCAGGATCGGTTACGGCTAGACCATCAGCAGTATCCATCGCGCCATCAAGATGTAACCCGCCCGTGATTAGTAATCCTAATAAAATTGTCAGTAGC
>JAYVVP010000389.1:0-2662 GCA_043786935.1 Pseudanabaena sp.
TTCTAACTATACGGTTGAATATGATTTAGTGCGAAAAGATAATAAATGGCTAATTCGAGAAATGCTAGTTTTTTAAAAGCTTATGGCTAGCTTTTATTAGAGCAATTTGCTTTCAAACCTACCACAAATAATAATATAAAACACATTGCGGGGCTTCGCCCTGCGACCCTTGTCGTGGTGGTTTTGATCAACAAATGACGTAAGGTATCGTCCCTGTGCCTAACCCTTAAGGATCTAGACAATCAGGGGACGATAGACTAAACGCACCTTATTTTAGAAATCTTCTGGTGCTGTATCATCATCTTCAGACTCAATTTCTTCGGGCACAACCTTAGTTGCTGAAACTGCTACACCTGCTGACAATTTCTCGCGGATTTGCTTTTCGATATCTTGAGCAAATTCTGGCTTGTCTTCCATGTACTTGATCGTGTTATCTCGACCTTGTCCGATGTTGTCACCTTGGTAGCTATACCAAGCGCCTTTACGAACGATGATATTCATTTCTTCGGCAAGGTCTACAAGGCATCCAACCGCAGAAATACCTTTACCAAAGATAATGTCAAATTCGGCAATACGGAAAGGCGGCGCAACTTTGTTTTTAGCAACTTTGACTTTTGCCCTGATCCCGTATTCCTCTGTGCCTTTTTTAAGGGTTTGGATGCGGCGAATGTCAAGACGTACTGAGGCATAAAACTTTAGAGCAGTTCCGCCTGTGGTTACTTCAGGACTACCATAGGTTACGCCGATTTTTTGGCGCAATTGGTTCAAGAAAATGACAATGCAGTTGGACTTACCAACGTTAGCGGTGATTTTGCGGAGAGCTTGACTCATCAAACGCGCTTGTAGACCAACGTGAGATGCACCCATCTCACCTTCAATTTCAGCACGAGGAACTAAGGCGGCAACCGAGTCGATCGCAATAATATCTACTGCCATCGAGCGCACAAGGTTATCGACAATCTCAAGTGCCATTTCGCCTGAATCTGGCTGAGAAATTAGTAAATTATCAATATCTACGCCAACACTAGCTGCATAAGTAGGGTCAAGGGCGTGCTCAGCATCTACAAAGGCTGCAACGCCACCGCGTTTTTGGACTTCAGCGATCGCGTGCAGCACTAATGTAGTTTTACCTGAGCTTTCTGGTCCGTATACTTCAATCACTCGTCCTTTGGGTAACCCGCCGCCCAAGGCAAGATCGAGTGGTAATGCACCGCTCGGGATAGTCTCAACGCGCATATTAGTGGCATCACCCAGACGCATGATCGCGCCTTTGCCATGATCTTTCTCGATCTTTTGCATGATCGCATCGAGAGCCTTCTTTTTCTCAGGACTCATGCTTGATTTTGAGGCTTGTGCGCTCGAGCCCGTCTTATCAACTTGCGCTGTCGTAGAGGAATTTTTCGCCATTGCCGTTCGAGTTTTCGTCTAATACTTCTGCATTATTATGACACTAACAAACTCAGAAAGTAGAGAGGATGCCGCCCTCTACCTTATAGGTTTTATATATAGGTTTTGTATAAAAGAAACGCAACATTTGTGAATTCTAATGTCAAAATTGAAATAAGTAACTTTATTTAATGGTCAACTATTATGTCGGCGGAATATCCACCAGTGATGTTGGTGGACGGCTATAACGTGATTGGCTTTTGGCGGCACTTGCAGGAGATTCGAGATCTGCAAGGGTTTGACATTGCGCGATCGCATTTAACCGAGACGATGGTTAACTTTAGCGCGTATCACGGCTATAAAACGACGTTAGTATTTGATGCTTATGTGCAAGCAACACCTGCTAAAGCCGAGAAAATAACCAAAAATCTTAAATTATATTTTACTGATCATAACGAAACTGCGGATACCTATATTGAGCGTCAATGTGGCAAATATCGACGCGATCCGCTCAGGCATTTAAAAAGAATTATTGTAGTTACTTCCGATCGCGCACAGCAACTAACTGCCGTCGGATTTGGAGCAGAGTGGCTATCAGCGCCAGCATTAGAACAAGAAGTAGAAGCAACTATGCGATCGGTACAAAGTCGCCAAAAGAACCAAAAAGCAAATACTAATAATCTGCTGGGTAATCGAATAGATAGCGCTACTAAAGCTCAACTAGCGAAATGGAGAAATAGTCTGAATTAAGCTTAGTTCGATAAAGTATGTGTTATTTTGCATCGACCATTCTGCTCAATTGTTATACAAGAACATTAGAAATATTGGAGTTCCCTTCGATATTTTGGTAGTAACTAATAAAGATCTCAAAAAACATAAAGATAATGCAGGTCTGATTTATCAAGAAATTTTGTCCGAAGAGAAAGAAGTTTATGCCCTTTGAGAGTTCAGTCGATTTGGTGCAACAGTGGCTTATCTAAGCTAAGAGCGATTTGGAGTTAGCTCGTGTTAATTTGCCTGATTCAGTCTTGCTAGAGACGTTACGCTATCCTAGTTTTTCAGAACCCGTTGATTGCAATAATTATGAAATAGCTTTGCAATTGACAGATAGAACCTTTTTATGGGCGAAAAGTATTATCGATAGCCCTTAACAAAATTAGCGATCGCTTGCTACAGATAGAGGCGATCGCTGTACCATCAAAAAACTTAAAAAAATCTTTGATATTAAAAGTGAGAATTTAGCTGGCGATCTCCTAAGCCCAAAAGATTAAGCGAT
>JAYVVP010000390.1:0-2654 GCA_043786935.1 Pseudanabaena sp.
CCCTCTCCCGCAGGCTACCGTGTACACATAAGTCTTTGTATCTTCGTTTCGATTTATCCAAGCACCTTAAATCCCCCAATTCTGGGGGGCTTTGAAAGAATTTTATTTTCTTGTCCCCCCAGAATTGGGGGCTAGGGGGCGATTAATTGTTGACTTGACTAGGTTTTATAACTTGTGTGTACGCGGTAGCTCCCGCAGGCAGAGCTATTTCAAAAATAAGTAAATCAGAGTAAGTAACTGATAAATAGCTTTCAACGTTAATTATTCTGGCTTTTACTATTATTTGACTAAATTTAGTTTTTAACTTTTGATTAAAGTATCAGACTTTAAACGAGATTTAGCCATTTGAGTCATTGATTAGCATTAACGCTGATCAGAGAAATTGTCTAAATTTAGTTGTTTTAAGTCAAATAGCATGAAAAAATGTTGAACAGTATATTTACCCTCATTATCTTCAATTGCTTCACTTTTGAAATAGCCCTGAAGAGATTTAGGGGGCTTAGATAAATGGCTTTAGCTGAAAAATTTGTGTATAGGGACTTCTCAAATACGCTCTTACATCTGGCAGAAAATATTAAGTTGATTTTACCAAATTATTTTTGTAGCTGTGCTAAACGAGCCTTAAGAATCTCTTGTTGTTTTAGGGATTCTTCCAATTCAGTGCGAGCGGTTGCCACAACGTCAAGAGGAGCTTTTTTAATATATCCCTCATTATTTAAACGTCCTTGACTAGAAGCGATCGCACTTTCTAACTTTTTGAGAGTTCGCTCTAGCTTGGCAATCAGTTGACCGATATCGACAACGCCAACTAGAGAAACGATCGCTTGCACTGTGCCAACTACGCCAGCGATCGCTTCTTCAGTTGCTGATTCATCGACTATTGCCACGATCTCTAAGTTTTCAACCTTTGCCAAATCAAGAATATAATTTTGTCCTGCTTCCAATAAAGTGCGTTCGCGATCGCTGTCAGACTGCAAAATCACTTTGATTTTCACGCTCGGCTTAATTTCGGCTTCGGCGCGAAGATTGCGAATGGTGCGGATTGTGCCAATCAATAAATTAAATTGCTCTTCCAGTTCTTCATTGACATGAGTTGTGTCGATCTCAGGATAAAGTTGAATCGCTAGAACAGGGCGATCGTTTAATGGTTCGCTCGTGCCATAGGTAAGCAATTGCCAAATCTCCTCAGTAACATGAGGCATAAATGGATGTAATAACCGCAAAATTCCATCAAGCACAAAGGCGAGAGTTTGCTGTACAGTTTGGCGAGAAGTTGGATCAGAATCTTCTTGTAAACGTGACTTGACTAGCTCAATATACCAATCGCAGAAGTCACCCCAAAAGAATTCATATAAGCATTTTGTTGCTTCACCCATGCCATAGCAATCAAGCTGTTCGCGCACCTGCAATACAGTTTGATAATAGCGCGACAAAATCCAGCGATCAGCAAGTTCCAGATTCTCAATTTGAAACGCGGCAGAGTCTCTTTTTAAATCGAGATTAAGCATTACAAATCGTGAAGCATTCCAAAGTTTATTAGCAAAATTTCGCGCTGTCTCAACCGTTGAAGATTCATCAGTTTTGCGATTGTAATCAAGCCGAATATCTTGTCCTGCGCCAGTTACCTCTTTAACAAGCGAATAACGTAACGCATCGACTCCATACTTATTAATCAAAATCAGTGGGTCAATCCCATTATTTTTCGATTTCGACATCTTCTGATTATTTTCATCGCGCACTAGTCCATGAATATAAACTGTATGAAAAGGCATTTTCCCTGTAAAGTAACCCGCCATCATCGTCATCCGCGCCACCCAGAAGAAGATAATGTCAAACCCAGTCACTAGCACACTAGTAGGATAGAAAGTCTGGAAATCTGGAGTTTCTTCTGGCCAGCCCAAAGTCGAGAACGGCCAAAGCCCTGATGAAAACCAAGTATCCAATACATCAGGATCGCGCTCTAGAGTTATATCTTTGCCAAATTTCATTTGAGCTTGGGCATAGGCTTCTGCTTCTGTCCGCGCTACAAAAATTGTGCCATCAGGCGCATACCAAGCAGGAATCTGATGTCCCCACCAGAGTTGACGGGAAATACACCAGTCTTTAAGACGAATCAACCAATCACGATATACTTTTCCCCAGCGATCGGGAACAAAAGTTGGCGAATTCTGTTTGTCAAATTGTTCTAATGCAAAGTCGGATAAGGGCTTGATATTTACAAACCACTGAATCGATAACAATGGCTCGACAGGAACTTTACCACGTTCAGAATAGGGAACGCTGTGAGTATAGTCTTCTATCTTTTCTAAGAGTCCCATTTCATCAAGCTTGGCTACCACATTTTTTCTTGCGACAAAGCGATCTTGTCCTTCAAATTCGCCTCCATTCTCATTGATTGAGCCATCTTTGTTAAGAATATTGATCAGCGGTAATTTATGACGTTTTCCCATTTCAAAATCATTCGGATCATGGGCAGGGGTAATTTTTACACAACCACTGCCAAAGGCTTGATCAACATATTTATCAGCAATGATCGGAATCTCGCGATTCATAATCGGCAACATGATCGTTTTGCCAATTAGATGCTTATAGCGATCATCTTCAGGATTAACAGCGACAGCGGTATCTCCTAACATTGTCTCTGGACGAGTTGT
>JAYVVP010000391.1:0-2653 GCA_043786935.1 Pseudanabaena sp.
TACACCCTGTGCGATCGCGGCATCAAGGATCGCTTGATTTTCGGGGACTGACACAGTAAAAGTTTGTCCTTGATGATGAAGTGTGGCGGTAAAGGTCTGAGTCATTTTTATAAATTTAAGTGCGTAAAGTGAATGATAAGATAATCTATTGGCTTAATTTTATCTTCTCATATGCAACCCCGCCATATCTCCCGTGAACTCGCACTTTTTAGTATTAACCAATTACCTAGCCAAACACAAAAGCTAGAATCAAAAACCTTAGATGACATTTTGACTGCTGTCGTGCGATCGCTGCACGATGAAACCAAAGAATTATTGCAAACCGCAAGTGCAGAACTGCAACGCGGTCAAGAGCGTGTAGCATCTAGCGAAACTCGCACAGGCGATATTCGTCAAGATATTCAAGCTGTAGAAGGCATGGTACGCGAGGCAATTGAGCTAACCAAAAACGCAATTAACAATGTTGGCTCAGCCCTAGAATTTCCTGTTACGTTGGTACTATCCCAACGCGCCGAAGTTCGCAACTACACGATTGACATTCTTAAAACTATTCATGAAAAGCGATCGCTGATTGACGAAATGATTAGCAGTGCCCTTGTTAATTGGCAAATTGATCGCCTTGCTCAAGTGGACAAAGATATTTTGCGGATCTCCACTGCGGAAATGATGTTTATGAGTGTCGCTAGCAAAGTCGCGATCGATGAAGCGGTAGAGCTTGCTAAGCGCTATAGCAGCGAAGATGGCTATCGATTTATTAACGGCGTTTTACGCCGCGTTGACGATCAGATAAAACAATCAAGAAAACATTAAGCGCTGTTCCCACCCTAGCTGTTCAGCGCCCTAAAAAAGAATATGGGCAAGCGTCCCTTCTTTTTTAGGGATTCGCTTCTAACTGCTTTGTCGCAGCAAGTTCTCTTTCTAAAAGGTTAACTCGCTCTAATAATTGTTGATTAGAGGCAAGTAATTCCTGCGTTCTTGATGACAAGTAAGGATCGGACTCCCACCAGTTGATGCCAATTTCTTTTGCTTTATCAACTGAGGCAACTAACAGCCGAATCCTAATACTTAGCAACTCCACACTGCCCACTGACACGGTGATATCACCTGCTATAACAATTCCCTTGTCCAATACTCGTTCTAGAATATCAGCAAGAGAAGAGCCAGTGTTACTCGTCTTTACTGCTTGAGGTCTTATCGCTTGAGACATTATGGTATCTGATCCAATAATTTAGCGAGTCCGAGTTCTGACTCAGGCTCATCATTACCATAGCGAGAAATCAATACATCAAAGCAAAGATCGCGAAAGTCATCATTTTTACCAGAGACGGAAATCTCATGCTCGTGACAAATTTTACCAATTAGTAGACAAGCTCTTAAGCTGGAAGCCTTACTGCATTGAATTTGACGACGAAAGCCGCGAATCAAGTTGATTAATTTCAGAGCTTCTGTTCGCTCTAAACCAACCCGATTTACCAAAATTTGCTTCTCAGTTTCCACATCAGCTTCGCCAATGTTAATCGTGATCATCCGATCAAGTAATGCATCCTGAGTGGGATGCACCCCTGCATATTCTTCAGGATTAGAAGTAAATATGGCGCGAAACATTGGATGCACTCGCACATATTCTGATTGTGAACTGTCAGGAGGCAGGACAATCAGCTTTTCTTCAAGGGCACTAAGCAAAACATTATTGACTTCTGGACGCGATCGGTTGAACTCATCATAAATCAGCGTAAAACCTTCTTTTGCAGCCAAGGTTAGGCGTGAGTCTGTCCAGCTTTGACGTAACTCATCTTCAACTTTTAAAACTGAATGAATATAGTTATCGACAACCTTTTTGCGGGTATAACCTGAGTTAGAACCGATCAGTTGGGACGATCGCAGATCTTCATCTCCATAAATCAAGACCATTGGTCGCCCGACTAAGCCTGCAAGGTGCATAGCTAATGTGGTTTTGCCAGTACCTGCGGGACCGCGTAAATGGATCGCAAAGCCCGACTGTAAATAGCGTAAGGCGCGGCGAACTATTTGCTTAGTGAAGTCAGTACTAATAAATTGACGAGCATTAGCATGGAGAACTGTGGTCATGTCTAGGAGTCTTCTGCCATTTGCAGCAGGGTATTAAGAATATCGGAAGGATCGACTTTAAGTGTATTTGCTCCTTGAGCCAGTAAATCTCTCACAGTGTCGCGATCATTGACAACTTCTAACAAGCTAGAGTTAGTAGACAACTGGGCAACATAATCAAAAACAAATTGCTCAATTTTGCCAGAAGCTTTGGGTACTTCTTTAACAATTTCTTTAACAGATTGCTTTACTTCAGCAGATTGCTTTGCGTCAACAGGTTTGATTACCACTAACTCTTTAGTTTGTACTGCAACTTTCGTTTTTAGAGTAGTACTAGATTTTTTTGAAATATCTGGAGACGACTTAGCAGAGATTTCTACAGGAATCTGACTTAATGCTATTGAAGAAGAAGTTCCCCAAACCGAATCCCTTAAATCAGAACGAAAAGTACGTAATTTCAAAGCTCGATCTTGAGCATCGGCACGGCGACTAGCTTCAAACTCTAATCTTTGCTGTGCTGCAAAAGTTGCATTGGCAAGACGAGTTTGAGTGAGATCTTCTATTTGCATTTGCGTAAAAGCGGCTC
>JAYVVP010000392.1:0-7555 GCA_043786935.1 Pseudanabaena sp.
GCGACCCCTGGTGATCCTATTGATGCGATTGTGGGACCTCGCGCTCCCGAAGAAGTCAAAGTAGTGTTGCGTGAACAAGTTGGACTAACAGGTTCTTTGTTTTCCCAATATTTGGGATACATGACAGATTTATCTCACTTCAATCTGGGTAAATCGATCAGCACTCGGGAACAGACCGTTTGGCAAATTATTAAAAGCTTTTTTCCAGCTACAGCGGAGCTAGCGATTTATGCATTGATCATCGCGCTAGTAGTTGGTTTGACAGTGGGCATTTTTGCGGCTTTGCGTCCAAACACTAAATGGGATGTGGCAGGTAGGTTGTTTGGGATTATTACTTACTCATTACCACTTTTTTGGGTGGGGATGATTTTGCAGTTGGTTTTCTCAGTGCAACTGGGATGGTTGCCGATTGGGACAAGATTTCCTGCTGGTGTCGAGCCGCCAGTGAGGGTAATTGGACTATATACAATTGATGCGTTGCTAAAAGGAGATTGGAAAAGCCTTTGGACGAGCATTCAATATCTGATTTTACCTGCGATGAGTCTGGGGATTGTGATTAGCGGTATTTTTGAACGGATTGTCCGCGTAAATTTGCGCCAAACTTTGCAGTCTGACTATGTGGAAGCTGCAAAAGCGAGAGGGATTAGTCCAAGGGCAATTTTGTTTAATCATGCGCTCAAAAATGCCATGATTCCTGTGATTACAATTCTTGGTTTGACAGTAGCTTCGATGTTAGGTGGTGCAGTGCTTGCCGAAGTTACTTTTTCATGGCCAGGGTTAGCAAACCGATTATTTGAGGCGATCGTGGGGCGCGACTATCCAGTTGTGCAAGGAATTGTGGTGTTTTTTGCGATCATTGTCACGATCGCTAGTATTCTCGTAGACATCATTAATGCTTGGATTGATCCTCGTATTCGTTATTAAAAAGCATGATTTGTGGCGGGTTAGTTCGCAAATCATGGTTGGTATTTGGTTATTCAGTAGTCAGTGCTGGTTGTATGAAAATCAAAGCTGTTTTTGTTGGAATTGCGGTACTTGGCATGTTGCTGCTGTTGCTGAGCCTGAGTACGGTGGCAAAAGTTTTAAGAGCGAGTCCCCGCAGTGTTTTAGCAGGCGTAAAAGCTCAGCCTTTAGCAGTGAACTTATTGCCGAAGCGATCGCCTGCATTTATCTCATTTTTAGTCAATCCAGACAAATTAGGATTATTCACGCAGTTGGCAGCACAGCCAAGCGATCGCGCTGATATTCGGCATGAGTTAGACAACCTGAAACAGCAGCTTCGACAAAACTGGTTACTTGATTATGAGCGTGATGTCAAAACTTGGCTCGATCAAGAAATTACTTTAGCGGTTACTGATTTAGATCTGGACAATCAATCTGCTAATGGTCTTCAATCGGGATATTTACTGGCTTTTGTGGCTAAAGATGTTGATCTTGCCAAGACAACAATTGCTGATTTTTGGCAACGTCTTGCGTTAAATGGCAATGATTTAGGCTTTGAGCAATATCAGGGTGTGTCGATCTTAAGTACCAGTGTTATTAATGATAAACCTGCGATCGCTGGGACAACATTAGGTAAGTTTGTATTATTTGCTAATGATCCAAAAGTGTTACGCGAAGTAATCAATGATCTACAATCGCCTAGTTTAGCGCTGACAAGTCTAGATAGCTATCGCGATCGCATTGCTCAAATCGATACAGGTAAAATTGCGATCGCCTATGTGAATCTAGGGGAGCTAGGTGAAGAAATTCCCAAAGAGAGCTTGTTAATGAGCCTAAGTGTAGATAAAGCAGGAATTAGAGCCAAAACTTCATTGGCGCTAGAAAATTCTAATAAGCTAGAAGCTAAAGCTGAGTCGCTTGATCACAAATCAACTAAGCCTAAATCCTCTCAAAAATTTACTGCAAATATTGCCAAAGCTATACCTTCCGCAAGCTCAGTAATTATTGGCAATAATCTTGGTCAAACCTTACAAAGTTTGCAAAATTCGCTTTCTCCAGAATTGCAAAAGGCGATTACTAGAGCGATTTTAGGAAATACAGATATTCAATTTGATCGGAGTACCCTAGCATGGGCGCAAGATGACTATGTGATCGCTTTACTTCCCAAACCAAATAGCGATCCCGATTGGTTATTAGTTGCCAAAGTCAAAGATGCTAAGACCTCTGAAACAGCGATCGCTTCACTTGATAACCTAGCTAGAACTAAGCTCACAGTGGGCGATATTTTGCTCAAAGCGCAACCTGTGAAAGTCTGGACAAAGCTGACGGCGATCCCCAGCAGTTCCAATTTGAGCGTATCAGGAACGGTCGTAGCAGCTCACGCCCTGACCCCAAATTATATTTATCTATCGAATTCACTCATAGTTCTAGAATCGGCGCTCACGCTTCAGGATAAACAAGCGATCGCCAACTCGACGACTTTTAAAACTATCACCGCGAAATTATCAAGTGATCGGCAAACATACGGCTATATCGACAAAAAATTCGATTTGGATTGGTTAAAGACAAGCTTGCCAATTCTTTTGCCGAATACTGATGGAACAAATAAAATTTCTCAAATAATCGGTAGTTTCCCCCTTCAGCAAATCCTCAAACATCTTGATATCAGCAGTTTTGCTAGTACTAGCAATAAAGCAAATATAGAGAATGGTGAATTTTTCTTATTACTGAAATAATTAATTACTCTTACCTAACTAACACTCTCATGACAGTTTTGACTACTCTTAACGATCTCTATACGCTTGCTCAATGGTTAGCAGGGGATCATAGTAATTGGGAACAGGCGATCGACAATCCTCCATTCTTTGCTCATATTCGGGTTGGGATTCGGGCTTTACCAAATCCTATTTCTGACCAAGGTGTATGGCTATTTTTAGAACAAGCCTATGACTTTGAGTTACATCATCCTTACCGTACGGCGATATTAAATCTCCTCTATCGCAACGAACGCATTGAAATGGTCAACTATCGCCTTAAAAATGCTGAAGCCTTTTTTGGTGGTAGCCGCGATCGCGGCAAACTTAAGTCACTGAATACTGAGGCGATCAACAAACTAGAAGGCTGTACCCAGTGGGTTCATCGCGCTGATCAGCTTACTTTTAAAGGCGGAGTCGAACCTGGCAAAAAATGTTGTATCAACCGCAAAGGTGTAGACACCTATCTCACCATTGAGTTTGAAGTCACCGAAACCACTTACAGCAGCCTTGATCGTGGCTATGACATAGTAACTGACGAACGAGTGTGGGGTTCAATCGCAGGAGCATTTCAATTTACAAAAAAAGTTAGCTTTGGCGACGAAATTTCCATAGGATCTATTCCTTAGGTATAATAAGCACCTGATAAATTAGATTTTTTGAATTTATGATATTGCGAAAGCAGTTAATAATTTGCTAAAAATCTAAGAAACTCACCAGCATGAGAGTGGGTTTAGATATGGCGCTTAGAGCGTCGCACCCTTAAATCCACTGTCAAAAGCATAATTAGTCTGAGCATTATAGGTGTAATTTGAAAGTCCTCGTAGTTGGCAGTGGCGGCAGAGAACACGCCATAGCTTGGAAACTTCTACAATCTCCAAATATTGATCGCGTCTTTTGCATCCCTGGTAATGGCGGTACAGCCACCATGCCTAATTGTCAAAATGTTTCCCTAAGCATTGATGACTTTGAGGGGATGTTAAGGTTTGCCCAAGTACAGGGAGTTGGTTTCACCATAGTTGGTCCTGAATTGCCATTAGCACTTGGTATTGTTGATTATTTTCAAGAATCAGAAGCACTAATTTTTGGTCCTACCAAAGAGGGCGCTCAGATTGAGGCGAGTAAATCTTGGGCAAAGATACTCATGAAAGAAGCCAATATCCCAACGGCTGCTAGTGCCACATTTCAAAGCCTCGAAGCAGCTCAAATCTATGTGCAGAAACAAGGCGTGCCAATCGTGATCAAAGCCGACGGTTTAGCAAGCGGCAAAGGTGTAACCGTAGCAATGACTCTCAAAGGAGCCTTTGAAGCGCTTGAACATATATTTTCTGGACAATTTGGCGACGCAGGTGAAACTGTCCTGATCGAAGAATTTATGATCGGTCAGGAAGTATCTGTCCTAGCCGTTACTGATGGCAAAACTATCCGACCATTAATTCCTGCTCAAGATCATAAACGTCTTGGTGATGGTGATACGGGACCAAATACAGGAGGTATGGGAGCTTATGCACCCGCCCCGATCGCTAGTCCTGAGTTGATGGCAAAAGTCCAAACTCAAATTTTAGAGCCGGCGATCGCATCACTTCGGGCTAGAGGCATTGACTATTGTGGTTGTCTTTATGCGGGGCTAATGATCACACCCGAAGGCGAACCCAAAGTTGTCGAGTTTAATTGTCGATTGGGTGATCCTGAGACACAAGCAGTATTGCCATTACTAGAAACAAATTTAGACGATTTACTAATGGCTTGCGTGGAAGGTAGACTCGCCAGTTTTCCACCACTTAAATGGAAAGAGCAGAGTTCTGTATGTGTAGTTATGGCGGCTGATGGCTATCCCAATAAGGTTGAGATAGGACAGTTTGTGACAGGGCTTGGTAAAGCTGAAGACCGAGGTGCTTTTGTGTTTCAGTCAGGCACTAAACTTAAAAATAATGCTCTTGTTACTAATGGGGGGCGAGTTCTTGGGGTTACGGCTCTAGGCGATGACATTCACAATGCGATCGCAAATGTCTACAGCGCGGTTGATTTTATTGCTTACGATGGTATGTACTACCGCAAAGATATCGCGAGTAAAGCCACAAACTAAAATATTTAAAATATGAAGAGGGCGCAAAGCGTCCTCTTTATATTTTTTAGTCAGCCATACTAAGATTTACAGTAATCGTCAATTTCAGTGAAGAATCGGCATTTGAATCATGAATTTGCTGTAAATAGTGATTAATTGGGCGATCGCCATTTGGCTCAAGCAAAACTCTTGATAACAATTGCAAAAGCTTTGATGCACCATTACTAATCTCTTGACTGAATGATTCCGTGGCGATGGGCAAATTCAAATTTATCGGTGCGGTGATTGGTGAACTTAGATTACTAACTTGAAGCGATCGATTCATATAGCGGCGTAAAACAACTTGCAAATTATTTTTAGTCACGCGATCGCCAAAAACCTCAGATAGCAATTGCCATAATTTATAACCAACATCACGAATATAAGCTGCATCATAACCAGCTTTCTCCGCAATTTCTGAATAGGTCTTACCTTCCCAAGTTTGGCGAAAAATAGCCTCTTGAATAGTACTTAGGCTCTTATTTTCTAAAACAGAATCTACAATATTGAGTGCGTCTTCAATAGTCATTACTTTCCTCACAATCTACCAGAGAGCAAAATGTTGTCTGAGGGTTTAAAGTTAGCACAATTTATTTGAAGTTTATTTAAACTGGTTATGCAAGATAATTGTATAGATGTAAACCTCAAAAACATCTATTAGCAAGGTTTTCAGAGATTGTTTTAATTTTTTAATCTGGCTCAAACTTGTTTTTAACGATAAAAACTATGATGTTTTGTGGCATCAATTAAGGCTTTAACAAGCAAGTTCTTGGATCAGAAAAAGTCTGGTCTTTTTTTCTAGCATTTTCTGACAAATTTAAAACCGTAAAGAGTAGAACGCTCGCTTTACAAGCCTCCTACTCTTTAGAACTAGCAACAGCTATAGTCTAAAATTGTTGGACTGTCGCGCTGAAAGAAAAATATGTCGAAAAACCCAAAAGAAATCTTCGTGCTTTTATTGACGCTATTGGTTTGTGGAGGGATTTCTGGCGCTATTTTTCTATGGTTTGGAAAAGATAAAGGGTCGATTACTCCCAATGGCGTGCTAACTTCGTCTAACCAGAGCTTTGACTTGGCAGCGCGGTCAAGTGAAGGCGAAAAGCTGCTGATCACTGCTGAAACAAATCCTGATAAAGACGCAGCGATCTCTGCGATCGCCAAAAAAGACTATCCTGCGGCGATCGCCAAATTTAAAGCCTCACTCAGCAAACAACCTAACGATCCTGAAGCGCTCATCTACTTAAATAATGCTGAAATTGGCGATGCAAAATCAATTAAGGTTGCCGTAAGCATCCCTATTAGTAGCAATCTAAATGTTGCTAAAGAAGTTTTGCGTGGTATCGCCCAATCTCAAACTGAAGAGAATACTCAAGGCGAAATTCCGATTAAAGTTGTGATCGTCAATGATGACAATAATGATGATATTGGCGTAAAAGTCGCACAAAGCCTAGTCCAAGATCCAAGTATTCTGGCGGTGATCGGACATAACTCTAGTGAAGTGTCGATCGCCGCCGCCCCTATTTATCAGGCAGGCGGACTGGTGATGATTTCATCCACGAGTACAGCTAAAGAACTCTCTGGTATTGGGAACTATATTTTTCGGACTGTTCCCAGTATCCGCTTTCAGGCTGACACCTTGTCTCAGTATTCAGTCAAGAAGCTTAACAAGAAAAATATTGGTATTTGTGCCAACTCCAAAGCTAGAGCTAGTCAGTCATTAAAAGAAGAATTCACGGCGGCGGTATTTTCTGATGGAGCTAAGATTAGTCGCGTCAATTGTGATGTGTCGAGCCTTGACTTTAATGCCGATAGAGTAATTACCGAAATGTTGAGCGATCGCGTTGACACTCTTCTACTTTCCCCAGGTATTGAAAAAATCGACAAGGGTATAGAAGTCGCAGTTATTGCTAGAAATCGCCTATTACTGCTAGGTGATTCAACTTTGAATACTTTCAGAACTTTACAACTTGGACAATCGGCTGTGGAAGGGATGGTATTAACTGTGCCTTGGGACCCTAATTTTGTTACAGGTAATGTATTTGCGAGTAATGCCTTGAAACGATGGGGCGGCGATGTCAACTGGCGCACGGCCACTAGCTATGACGCGATGAAAGCAGCGATCAATGGATTACGCAAAAACCGTAGCCGTCAAGGATTGCAGCAAGTGTTATCTAGTCCAGATTTTAATCTTGATGGGGCGGCAGGAAAAATCATCTTTCAGCCATCAGGCGATCGAGCTAATGCCTCGATTTTGATCAAAATTAACAAAGGTGCGTTATCGGGCGTAGGCTACGACTTTGTGCCGATTCGATAAGCCCCATCCTGCTTTAACTTTTAAAGTTGCTTGCAATGCTTGAGAGCCAAGTGCTTTGTACTCAGCCTATACTTTTTTGAAGTTTGGTAATCGGTTCTGTTGATCAAAGTAGGTAACAGACTTATTTTCACACTGATAACTATCTCTGCGGTCTCCTAGTCCAGAGTTATAAAGATAGCAATGCATTCCACTCATAGAGAACTTTCTTCTGAGTAGCATTTGGATAAAGCCTGAATATGGTGTTACCATTTCCTGATTCTAGACCTAATATATTTTTAAAATCAAAGACCCCGACTGCTCCTAACTCTGCCCTGCTTAGCGAGGACGGGGAATGCGTCGCGGAATTTGTTCAGATCTGTTTTTTACTAAATCGGAATGTTGGGATTTGAACCCAAGACCCCCACTACCCCAAAGTGGTGCGCTACCGGGCTGCGCTACGCG
>JAYVVP010000393.1:0-2635 GCA_043786935.1 Pseudanabaena sp.
CTGACGAAGCAACTATTCTCGAATTGCTCTCCAGTATATATTCTCAGCCCATTTTATCCCAGTCAAATCTCTCACTTTTCTATCTGCGTAACATCAGTTTGTAAATCCTCATCTATAGACTGAGCAATTAATATGCGGTCAAACGGATCGCGATGATGATTAGGAAGATTGCTAAGCGCGTAGATATGAGACAAAGACAATGGAAGTAGTTCAATTCGATTGCGATTTATTTCATCATCCACTAATTCTGATAAAGCCGTCTTAAATTGCAGCTTTCCTAAAGATGACTTAATCTGCATCTCCCAAATACTGACCATACTCAAAATGGCTTCAGTACTAGGATCTAGCAACAAACTATGAACTAGTGACGAAAGTTTTTTCACATCACTAGTCCACCAAATGAAAACATGAGTGTCAATTAGGACTCTCATCAATCATCATCCCCTAACCAAAACTCATCTGGTAAAGACTCGTTAAAATCATCACTCATCCAGATTTGTCCCTCATGCAACCCAGCCACACGCTGAAATCCTAACGGTTGGGATGGTTGAACAGACTTGTTTTTAGCAGCCCGAATAAAGCTGAGTACCTCCGCTAATAGAGGCTCTGACACTGAATTTAATTCATTTATAATTGTTGGTAGCAAGTTATTGAGTGCCATGTTCTTCACGATATAACCTCATCGCCTATTATATGGCGATCTCGATAGACTGGCGATTATCCAAATTTAATGATTTAGCGATCAAATAATTGAGAAAAGTTGCTCAACTGTCATAATCGGACAGGTAAACCTATCAACAAGACAAAGCAAATCGCGATCGCCAGTTACTAGATAATCAGCATTTCCAACCAATGCCAAAATCAGAAAAGGTTCATCAAAAGGATCACGACATTCAGGAATTGCTGGTAGCTGTTCTGGCAATAACACCGTGTCGCAAAACGGCAAATAATCCGCTAATAAATCCTCTTGTTCTGCCTTTGTCAATTTGAACTTTGGATAAGCAAGCACTCTAATTAGTTCTGTAATTGTTGCTTTAGAAGCTAACGGAATAAGGCGATCGCTCTGCCATGCCAGCCGTAATCTTGCTGTACTTCCACCAAATATCAAAGCTGATAATACTAAATTAGTATCAATTACTACTCTCAGCCGATTACTCATGACTTACGCGCCCAAGATACAGCATCCTTAATATCCTGTTCGCTTAAATCCAAAGCTGCTAGCTTAGAACGTACTGCATCAGCACGCTGAATCTTTACAGGCGTAAGAATAATTTGCCCACCTTCCACCTTCACATCAAAGTATTCAGTATCTCCGATCGCCCTTGTAATACTCTTAGGAAGAGTAAGCTGATTTTTGGAAGTTAACTTAGCAAGCATAGTCTATTCCCTAATTTTGCAAAAAACATAATGTAAGATTTCCTTACTTTAGCATCCTCTTACTTGTTTTTAGATTATAAAGTGATCGGGATAGTTGGGCGATCTCTTAAGTGCACTGATTTGTGATCGCGCTGTTTTTGTGGGAACCATAGCGATCGCTATAAAATATAAACATCATCAATGCAGAAGCCCCGATGACAGTCTTAAAGACAGAACCCTCCTTAAAGACAGTTTACGAGCAAGATTACTCGCTGTAGCTAGAAATGACTGCTGAACAACTTCGCGCAGGAAGATTAGAAAACTTAGATATTGAGAATCTTTTAGAAGAAATTGAAGCAATGGCGAGAAAAGAAAAAGTTGCTTTAGAAAGTAACCTAGAAGTTTTATTGATGCACTTACTAAAATGTCAATATCAAGTTAATAAACGTTCATCAAGTTGGCGATACACGATTGACGAACATCGCAGTCGCATTCTCAAAGTACTAAAAGTAAGTCTTAGTCTAAAACCTTACTTAAAACAAGTATTTGATGACTGCTATCAAGAAGGCAGAAGAAAAGCCGCTATTGAAACAGGATTAAATATCTCTACTTTCCCAATACGATCGCCTTTTAGCCAAGAAGAGACTCTAAATCCCGACTTTTTACCTGAATAAGCCAACAATGAAAACTATAGGATTAGATCGAATTGTCATTAAAGCAGATGTCTGCCTCGGACAACCCACCGTCAGAGGTATGAGGATTACCGTAGCCTTTGTCCTCAAACTTTTAGCCAGCAAACTATCCGTTCCAGAAATTTTAGAAGCCTATCCTGAGCTAGAAATTGAAGACATCAGACAAGTCCTCAACTATGCAGCTTGGGCAGTCTCAGATCAAACTCACAGTGTTCTCGCGTGAAAAATATCCGTTTACTTGCAGATATTCATATCTCACCCAAAACAGTTGGAGACTTACAAGAACAGGGCTACGAAATTATTCGTAGCTCAGAAGTCTTACCTGCCAACGCACCAGACATAAATATCTTGGAATTTGCCAGAATCAAAAATTGGGTTGTACTGACTCAAGATTTAGACTTCTCAATGCTGGTAGCGCTTAGCAGATATAGTCAGCCTAGCTTAATCACCTTGCGTCTTTCATCAGCAAAACCCGACACCGTGACCCAAAAACTGTTGGGTGTCTTGCCTCAAATAGAATAAGCCTTACAAGAAGGTTCTGCAATTACAGTCCAAGATGAGAGTATTCGTATCCGTAAATTACCTAT
>JAYVVP010000394.1:0-2633 GCA_043786935.1 Pseudanabaena sp.
ATGCTACTGGCTTATGGAACTTCTATTTAGAAACTGCTTAAAGACACGGCAATGACCCAAACTTTGTCCAATACTAGCCTTCATTTGCCAACAGGTCTATTATCCAAGGTTTTTTACTACAATCCGTTGGGCTTTGAGTGAAGGAGCAGAAGATCATCTGGTTGATGTTTTCTACTTAGGCTAGATGCAGCCTTATCATCTAATACAAGATTAAATCTTTACGCGATCGCTTACTTGGAAAACTTTAGAGAGAAATAGGGGCATAGCATTATTATTGTCCAGCTTTTGCCAAGTTCCATCACAACATACAACGAGTCTTTTCATAAAGATTGATCTAAAATGGTGATACATTCTAAAGTATACCGAAATTTTACCGAAATAACTTATGGCGATCGCATTTAGCAAATATCACGGCTTAGGTAACGATTTTATATTGATTGACAACCGTCACAGCCCTGAACCAATCCTCACTTCTGAGCAGGCTGTGAAATGGTGCGATCGCCACTTTGGGATTGGCGCTGATGGAATTATTTTTTTGCTAAATACGACCGATGGCGAGCATAAAATGCGAATTTATAACTCGGACGGCTCTGAGCCTGAGATGTGCGGCAATGGAATCCGTTGCTTAGCCAAATTCATGCAGGATTTGAGAATTGCTACTATTGAAGGCAAGTATCTAATTCAAACTGGCGCGGGACTAATCGTACCGCAAATGGATGTAGATGGACAGGTAACGGTAGATATGGGAAAACCATTTTTGACTGCGGCGGAAATCCCTACGACTTTAGGCGAAAGCGCTCATGGCGATCACAAGGTAGTCAATTATCCATTTGAAGTCGGTGGTATGACTTGGAACGTGACCATGGTAAGTATGGGCAATCCTCATTGTATGACCTTTGTTGAAGATGTGGATAGTATTCCGCTTGCTGAAACTGGGGTTCTATTTGAGCATCATCCCGTTTTTCCGAAGCGGACAAATACAGAATTTGTAGAAGTCGTTGATCGCGATTATGTAAAAATGCGCGTATGGGAACGCGGCGCTGGCGCAACTTTGGCTTGTGGAACGGGTGCTTGTGCAACTGTGGTAGCAGGTGTCTTAAATGATCTCTGCGATCGCATCTGTACAGTAAATCTGCCTGGTGGCGATCTCAAAATCAATTGGTTAACCGAAAACGATCATATCTTAATGACTGGCTCGGCAACTCTTGTATTTACAGGCTCAGTTCAAGATATCTAAATCATCACATCCAAATTAACTAGAGGTTTAAAATGAGCGAAACTATTTTCAGCAAAATCATTAAGCGCGAAATTCCTGCTGATATCATTTACGAGGACGACCTAGCGATCGCTTTTCGCGATGTTAATCCCCAAGCACCTGTACATTTTTTGGTCATTCCCAAAAAGCCAGTTGTCAAGCTTTCAGATGCAACCATTGAAGATCAAGCTCTGCTTGGACATTTGCTACTTACAGCTAGTAAAGTTGCAGCCCAAGAAGGATTAACAAGCTTCCGTTTGGTTACTAATAATGGAGAAGCCGCAGGGCAAAGTGTCTTTCATCTGCATATTCATGTATTAGGCGATCGCTCATTTAAGTGGCCGCCAGGATAAATGACTGTCGTTGCGATTGATTTTGGAACAAGTAATACAGCGATCTCGATTCTCGATCCTGATCGCGATATAGCAGCACCAAAAACTTTGTGCTTTGGTGATATTTCTCATGGCTTTGAAACTGCGGAGGGCAAGGCTTGGCTCGTGCCGAGTTTGGTTTATGTAAGCGGTAAACATGAATTTCTCTTTGGGGAACAGGCGCGATCGCCCGATCAATTACACAATCAATCAAAGCGACTATTTCAAGGATTTAAGCGCGATATTGTGGCTAGTTTCCGATCGCCAGCGCGTGAAATTGATGGCAATCATTATGATGCTGAAGCGATCGCGGAAATCTTTTTGACAGAACTATGGCAGCGCTTAGTTTTACAAGGTATTTAACCGACCCAATTAATTTTTACTGTTCCCGTTGGCGCATTTGAGGGCTATCTCCACTGGTTCCGTAACTTTGTGGAAAGGTTGAAATTCACTAATTTTCAGATTATTGACGAGTTCACTGCTGCGGCACTTGGTTATGCAATTACCAGACTAAATACACTGGTACTAGTTATCGATTTTGGCGGCGGAACGCTAGATTTGAGTCTAGTTCGTACCGCCTCAATCGCTGAAAATATTTAAGTTTTCAAAGCCGAAGCGATCGCCAAATCTGATGCTTACATTAGCGGGATCGACATTGACTGTTGGATTGCCGAAAATTTTTTACGTCAGATGCGGGTAACGCGATGCAAATTGGCGAAATTGGATGGCTATTGATCTTAGAACTTGCTGAGCAGATCAAGATTAAGCTGTCGCTAGTTCAGGAAGTATGCGAAAGCTGGTTTGATGATGAAAATAAGATCTCTTACGAACTTAAGCTCAATCAAACTGAACTAGCAGAAGTACTTGAGCAAAATCAATTACTTGAACAACTGCGAGAAGCGATTGATGAACTCATGTTACGCAGAAGCCTAAAAAGGTTTCAGGGACTGCCATTCCAAGTAAGATTGCTGCAAAGCTCTAATATACAATTTGGATTTAAGAGCGAA
>JAYVVP010000395.1:0-7512 GCA_043786935.1 Pseudanabaena sp.
AGCCGCTTCTAGATCTCGCTCAAATAGCGCCGCATGAGCAAGAAAAAATGAGTTCTCAACAAGAGCACCCATTCGCAAAGAATCTTGTTCTAAACGGTGCAATTGACGCTCAAATTCGCTCCTTGTGCGTTTCTGTCCTTGATATGAAGTTTCGACCATGGACTCCCCAAAAAAAATTAAATGGGATAGAGGAAATTATATATTTCATATATCTATCATATATATTCGCATATGACGAAATGCTTGGAAGTATTTCTAAATACTATAGCCAGCATTTTAAAATGACAATTGCGGTCAAAAAACAACTTTTTATCTGGTCGTGAATTTGCTGTGCTAACCTTGAAGCAAAATTTTCATTCTGCTGACTGACCTCTTCAGTACAAAATGGAAATAACATCCATAGATACAAAAGATGTGAAGCCACTACCAATAGACTCAATTATAGATTCTAGCCCAAACTCAAATTTGACAATGAATCGATTAAGTTCAACTACTGAACAACTTGACCTAAATCGAAAGTTAGAATCAGCAAGCATTTTGCCAGAAGGGTTAGTAGGACTGAAACTTTCGCATACAAAACAAAAAGGGGACTGTTTATATCTTTACAGTCAAGATCGGGAGACAGGATCGGCGACAAAGATTTTAGAAGCGATCGCCACAAGTACACAGGATCTGGAAAGTTCAGTATTGTTTGCAGAAGGAATCCGTCGGCTCAAATTGCATGGGAATGCATGGGCTTTAGGGGTGGACTTACCGATCGCACAGTCCGCAATCATAGCCGCCGAGATTATTGCCGCATTACTTAACAATTTTCGTCAAGATCCAAAACTTGCTCAGACAAAGCTGAAGTTACTATTACAAAATAACTGCCTAAATTTGTTGTGCGAAACTCGCGTGGCAATCTTGCAAGCAGAGATGGCTTTGCCAATGCTAGACACATTGCGAACTGTGGATTCGGCGGAATATTTTCAATCGGTAACTGTATCAAATCGCGTAATTGGTCAGAAAAATCCTAGCTGGTCATTTGAGATTGATTTGCTCGCGATCGGCGTGCAAAGTGCAAATCCTGAACTGCCTTCTTCTGAAGAATCGCAAGATGACAATACAGAAATTTTTGATCATGAAGATGATGATCAGCCAACTCATTGGCAAAAACTAGCTAGATTTGCAATCAAGCAGCTAATTATCTTTAGTAAAGACGCTTTAAGTTTTAAATGGCTTGGTCAAACTTCTCCTAAAACTCTTTCTTTATCGACTGGTTTGGTCAGTTTCGCGATCGGCATCGGCGCAACCATGGCAATTGATCGCACTCTTTACTATTACGCTCAGCCCAATGAACCGACTAAGTTTGTAATCGCTGACCCGAAAATCAATCTTCAAGAAAATCTTCCTGAAAAGGGAATCATCAGCAAACCTGCCCTCAATTTTAATATCGCCTTATTTAACGAGAAATTAGCCCTGCTTGATTGGCAGATCACCAACAAACAGCGATCGCCAGAAGTTTTGATTGTTGGTAGTTCTCGAGCCTTACGAGGTATCGATCCGAGCATATTAGAAAAAACATTAATCAGTAAAGGATACAAAGATATCAATGTTTTTAATCTTGGTATTGATGGCGCAACGGCTAAGGTTGTTAACCTTCAAATCACGCAGATCTTGTCACGTCCTCAACTCCCTCGCCTAATTATTTGGGCAGATGGTTTAAGGGCTTTTAATAGTGGTCGCACTGACCTTACCTATGATGAAATTGCCGCATCAACTGGCTATAAGCAATTGCAAGAAACGCTTAAAAATAATGGCTCTAATCCTGAGCTTACATCTACCAATAATACAAGTGATGCTAAAGCATTAAACCCAGTAACTCAAGCGATAAATACACTTTTTGCTACTTCTACTAAGCGCCCAGAAATAAGAGCTTCTGTAGTTAAAAGTTTTGATCGCAATACACATATGCTTAGCAATAGCGAGGCTTTGCTTGCCTCCACTATGCCCAGTACAGCTACGGCTCTTGACTCCAAAGGTTTTGTTGCTTTTGATGTCACTTTTGAACCCAATATTTATTTCCAAAAATTTCCTCAAGTTCCTGGAGATTATGATCTCGACTATCGCAACTTTGAGCCCAGTGGCGCACAGTTTGATGCTTTTGCCAATGTGGTAGATTTTTGCCGCCGTAACAATATTGAACTTTTAGTTGTGAATATGCCATTACATGCCACTTATTTAGATGGGATTCGCACTCGCTACGAAGCCACTTTTAATCGACGCATGGAAGAGCTTGCTCTCCGTGAAGGTTTTACTTATCTTGATATTTCTCAAGCAATTCAAAATAAGGCAGAGCTTTTTTCTGACCCCAGCCATTTGAATAAACAGGGTGCGATCGCGGTCGCGAAAATGTTAGCTCAAAACCCAAAAATTCGTTGGCAATCTCTCAAATTTTAAAAGTGTGATCAAACAGTTGTGCTATTTTGCCCCATATAGTTATACAAACAGCTATGATTGCCATACTTGGGTAATGAACTTAGGAAATCTTGGGCTATGAATACATCAGATCAAGCACCAAACACCGCCTCAGGCTTTAAAAATAAGACTAAAGCTCTTGCTAAACGGGGAGGTCGAACTCCCTTCGAGAGCAAACTGGTTCAAGCAGGACACGCCACTACCGACCAATTTGATCGCGCTGTCAAAGATAGCCAAGAACAAAACGTCCCCTTTCTCAATGCATTGGAGCAAATTCTAGGGCAGCAACTTGCCCCCGATATTACCCGCTACTACAAGCGCCAGCAACTATTTGAACTGCGTGTTCTTTATGGCATCGAACCTATCGATCCTGATGTTGAAATAGACAAGTTTGACATTGATATTCTTAGTTCCTTACTCGACTCAAATATTATCCCCATATCTAGTTGTCGAGATTGCGAGATGCTACCTCTAGTAAAGACAGAGAACAGTATCACGATCGCCTTAGTTGCACCTGACAGCTTTAAGACCCAGAATGAAATCTCTCGACTGCTCAAAAATCTAACTGTGATCAAGCGAGTGATTGCCCGTGAGGACTTTCATCGCACCTTTGATGGTATTGTGCAGTTTCAAATTAACAAAAGCTCCAAAGCCGATGGAGCGATCAGTGACGAGGATCTGCAAGTCAAAGATGATGTCTTTGGGGAAGATATTACTGACGGAAACCAAGGCGATGAACTTATGGTGGGTGGCGAAGACTCCGCACCGATCATTAGCCTTGTTGACAAAATTCTCGTTAAAGCCCTTAAAGAAGGCTGTTCAGACATTCACATCGAACCACAGGAAAAAGATCTCTGTGTTCGTCTTCGCAAAGATGGCGTACTGCGCGAATACTTCTTCCTGAGCGAAGGCAAGCGGTTACCACGCAACATTGTTAATGCGGTAATCTCGCGCTTTAAGATTATCTCTAACCTGAACATTGCTGAAAAGCGCGTTCCTCAAGACGGAAAGCTCAAACGAAACTTCCAAGGTCGCCGTGTAGACTTTAGGGTAAATACTTGCCCTACTCAAAACGGTGAAAAAGTAGTTTTACGGATTCTTGATAACTCCAATACTCAACTTGGTCTCAACAAATTGATCAGCGATCCAGAAAGTCTGGAACTGATGCAAAGTTTTGCTAAACGTCCTTATGGACTGATTTTGGTGACAGGACCTACAGGTTCAGGCAAAACTACTACCCTATACTCAACTCTCGCTGAATGTAACGACCCTGGCATCAACATCAGTACTGCCGAAGATCCTGTTGAATATAACCTGCCTGGTCTGACCCAATGTCAAGTGCTACGGGAAAAAGGGATGACCTTTGCCAGCATCTTGAGAGCATTTTTACGCCAAGATCCTGATGTAATCCTTGTTGGGGAAACGCGAGATGCAGAAACTGCGAAAACCGCGATCGAAGCCGCTTTAACTGGACACTTAGTTCTGACTACACTGCACACCAATGACGCTCCCAGCAGCATTGCTCGTCTGGAAGAAATGGGTGTAGAACCCTTCATGGCAAGCACTGCCATCATTGGAGTACTTGCCCAACGTCTGCTCCGCCGAGTTTGTGACAACTGCCGAATCCCCTACAATCCTGCTCAAGAAGAACTTGATCGCTTTGGCTTACCCACCAGTGATCTAGAGAAAACCTTCTACCGCTCTAATATTGTCAATCGCGAAGCCATGCTGCCTGGCCAACGAGTCTGTCCTAAATGTAGTGGGTCTGGATACAAAGGTAGAGCAGGTGTATACGAGATCATGAAAATGACCGAGCGCCTCCAAAGTGCGATCAACAAGGGTGCAACTACCGAAGTCATCAAAGAAATTGCTGTGCAAGAAGGCATGAAAACTTTAATGGCATATGCTTTTGACTTAGTAAGAGAAGGGGCAACAACTCTTGATGAAGTGTTGCGAGTCGTGTATACCGACAAGGGACGAGAAGCCGAAGAACGTGCTCGCCGTGGCAAAGGGCTTGAATGTGACAACTGTGATGCTATGCTCACACCCGAAACAGTTGAGTGTCCATATTGCACAACACCTAGAACTTTCTAAATTATGTGTAAACTTTGCGCTTTGCATAAAGTTTACACACTGAGAACTTTTTAGATTGTTTTAAAAAATTGCGTGAACCGTAAGTTTCAAGCGCTATTTAGGGAAATATACATTTACTTAGGATTTGATTAGGAGAATAGCTCGCTATGGTAATGGACTACATCATCGAAGACTTGATGGAAGAGGTTGTGGAACGCAAAGGTTCTGACCTGCATATCTCCGCAGGGCTTCCTCCCTACATTCGCATTAATGGACACCTCACCCGCACTGATCGCGATCCCCTTAGTCCTGAAGAATGTCAGCGCTTGATTTTTGCGATGCTCAATAACGGTCAGCGTAAGAATCTTGAACAAAATTGGGAGTTAGACTGCTCTTATGGCGTAAAAGGGCTAGCCAGATTTCGGGTCAATGTTTATAAAGATCGCGGTACTTATGCAGCCTGCTTACGAGCGCTTTCTTCTAAAATTCCCGATATGGACGATCTCAACTTGCCGCCGATTGTCCGCGAACTTAGCGAAAAGCCTCGTGGACTAGTGTTAGTTACAGGACCAACAGGTTCTGGGAAGACTACTACCTTGGCAGCGATGATTCAAACAATCAATAAAACTCGTGCTGAGCATATTCTGACAGTCGAAGATCCGATTGAATTTGTCTATGAATCAGTCAAAAGCGTTATCCACCAACGTCAAGTTGGAGAAGATACTAAGACCTTTGCTAATGCCCTGAGAGCAGCTCTAAGAGAAGATCCTGATGTAATCTTAGTAGGTGAAATGCGTGACTTGGAAACCATCCAACTTGCCGTATCAGCAGCCGAAACAGGGCATCTTGTCTTTGGAACATTGCACACTAGTTCAGCATCCCAGACTGTAGATCGGATGGTCGATGTGTTCCCGCCCGAGCAGCAAGGACAAATTCGGGTGCAACTTTCTAACTCGCTGGTTGCTGTACTAAGTCAAACCCTTGTCCAACGTCATAATCCCCAGCCAGGACAATTTGGACGGGTGATGGCTCAAGAAATTATGATTGTTACGCCTGCGATTTCCAACCTGATCCGTGAGGGCAAAACCGCGCAGATGTATGGCTTTATTCAAACGGGGGGTAAAGAATCGATGCAGACCCTTGAGTCGGTTTTGGCAAAGTTATATTTGGATGGCGACATCACCTTTGAATCAGCTATGGCTAAGACTTCGCGCCCTGAAGAATTATTGCGTGTAGTGGGACCAAACCCAGCTCCTGTAATGAAACGAAAAGCAACTGGAGATCTGCGATCGCGAGATATGGTGCAATCGCGGTCAATCAGTGGTTAGCCTGTAATTTTTATCCTGTAACTTTTATAAAGAGGTGCAATCATGGCAAAGTTTTTAGGCAATTTAAAAGATATTAAAGGCAAGTCAGTGCAGCAGACGATGGTTGCGGTGACAGTCAAAGAAGCGCGAGATACTTGGAGACAAAAAGGCTTTGTTATTCAAGACATCAAAGAGGTAAAGAGCGGTTTTGACTTTGCTGCCTTTACGATGAAAAAGGTAACGGTCAAGGATTTGGCTTTGTTCTCAAGACAATTAGCGACCTTGGTTAATGCGGGTGTATCGATGGTACGCGGTTTGGGAGTAATGTGCGATCAATGCGCCAACCCTAGGCTCAAAATTGCTCTTACCGAAGTTCTTGATGATGTGCAACAAGGTACTAACTTTTCTGACGCTTTGCGTAAGCATCCTAAGGTTTTTGACAAGTTGTATTGTGCGATGGTGCAGGCTGGTGAAACAGGCGGTGTACTAGATGATGTTTTAGCTCGTCTAGCCACATTACTCGAAGATTCGGCGCGTTTGAATAACCAAATTAAGTCAGCAATGACTTATCCGATTGTGGTTTCCTCGATCGCTATTTTAATCTTTTTAGCGATGTGTATTTTTATCATCCCTGTATTTGATGGCGTATTTAAGAGCTTGGGTGGTGAATTACCAGCATTTACGCAAATACTGGTAAATATTAGTAACTTTTTAAAGAGTGAGAAGATCTTAATTATCCCAATTTTGTTCTTTGGGATTGGCTTTGTTTACAAGCGCGTCTATGCTACTCCTGTTGGGAAACTTTACCTTGATGGTGTTTTCTTGAAATTGCCTTTGTTTGGCGATCTGGTAGTTAAAACTGCGGTGGCAAGATTTGCACGGACTTTTGGTTCGCTATCGCGCGCAGGTGTACCAATTTTGAGTTCATTGGAAATTACAGCGGAGACGGCTGGTAATCTGGTGATTTCTAATGCGATCGACTCGGCACGAAATGCAGTGAGAGAAGGTGGTCAAATTGCACCTGCGATGGAAAAAACGCAAGTATTTCCGGTAATGGCTCTGCAAATGGTCAGTATTGGTGAAGAAACTGGTGAAATTGACAAGATGCTCATGAAAGTGGCTGACTTTTATGAAAATGAAGTTGAAGAGTCAGTCAAAGCGCTGACAAGTTTAATGGAACCCTTGATGATCGTAGTATTAGGCGGTATGGTGGGCTCGATTATTGTCGGGATGTACTTACCGATTTTCACAATTATGGACAAGATCAAGTAAATTACAAAACTTTTTCCAAAAAATTAGAGGGCGCGAAGCGCCCTCTAATTTTTTATAGTACGCCGATCGCCTGCTCTAAGCCACTTCCTGATCGCAACCAATGAATCAGCAAATCGCCATTGCCTGAACCGCGAAACCATGTTCTCTGACGCTTGGCAAATTGACAGGTGTGCGTTACTGTAAGCAATTTGGCAGTTTCGAGATCGTTTTTATTAGCTAAATAGTCAGACATTTCGCTGTAGCCAAGAGTTTTTAAAAGCGGTAAATCTTTGCCATAACGAAGCTGTAAATCGCGAAGCTCATCCAGCCAACCGTTTTTTAACATTTTCTCAGTGCGATCGCTAACCAACTTACGATAAGCCTCCAGATCATCACATTCCAAACCAATCTGCACAATTGGATA
>JAYVVP010000396.1:0-7494 GCA_043786935.1 Pseudanabaena sp.
CTCTAATGTTGCCATGTTCTGCTTGCCAAATCAGATATGCCGAGATCCCTCCACAGACTAAAATCACTGTCCAAATCAAGGGGATAAGTGCCTCGAAAGTCAGCCAAATAGGACGCTGAAGTTGCTTGTACCATTTAATATCGCTAGACGAAATCCTCCAAGTTGCTCCCAAAGAAACTAAGAAGGTAATCACAGCGATCGCCATTGATGATTTAATCATTGTTAATTAATAGATAAGAACATCAGGACATTAGAATTAATTAATCGCGTTTCTAAGCTGCTAAGGTATAGCGTTTTTCGATTGCTAATTTGATGCGATCGCGACTTTCCATAGGAGAAATATCAGTAGCTTTTTCAATTTGAATCACCTCTTCTGCTAAGGTTTCATCTTTAATCGAATTTTGTAGCCAATTTGAATAATCATGCTGATGCAAATGATATAGCCAAGTCTGATCATCAACTCCATCTGCTAACTGCGTAAACATGATCAAGTTTTGGGCTTTTAAGTTTAACTTGCCATCTTCACCTCTAAAAAAGAAGCAGCGATCGTTACCCAAGTTTCCTTCAGCATAGGTTCGCATATGCCTTTGACGTTCTTGTCGAGGCGGAATAGCCTGAAATTGAAAAGGCTGTTCTTCAGCTTCTAAAAACCATGCAACGGCCTCTCCTGCCGCTAGTTCTAATGGTAGTGGATCAGTTGGCAACTTGTGTCCTACGGTTTCACAAAAATCCGTAATTGTCTGCATCGGTGACTTGACGGCAATAATCGTATTCACCAAGGACAAAGCTGAAGCTGCAACATGCTCAGGATGAACTGTAATCATCAAAATTCCATTTACAGACTGAGGTAAGGTAACCGCAGCATCCCAATGTTCATGAAACATATGATGTACTTCATCAATCACGATCCAATGTGGTCTTCCTGTCCGCACGCGCATTTCTAGTAAAGAAGGAAGTAATTGTGTCAAAAATGCAGGGCGATCATCGATCTTTACGGCTATTAAATTGACTACCAGGTTTTGTTCTGGCTTATTCAAGATTGCCAATACTTCAGTTGGGTTAGGGATTTGTTGAGCATTTCCTAATACCATTGTCCCTTCAAAGTTTTGATAGTCTCCTTCAGGATCAATAATGCAAAACTGATAGCCTTTTTCTGCAAATCTCTCCAGCATTCCTGTCGCTAAAGTTGATTTCCCTCCGCCTGAGATTCCTGCTAGCAAAATGTTGCGGTTGAGTGGTTGGATATATACTTCTTGATCGTCTTTTAGTTTTCCCAATAATATGCTGTTACGCTCTGGTAAAAGCGAAGATTCTTCTTTCTCTTGGGTCAATAATCGGTCGATCAACTCAATTACGCCATCGCCTCTAGCTCCTTCAGTTACCCAATCCACTTCACTTCTCACTGATGGTAGAGCATTGGCTACGGCGACCGAATACTCAGCTATTTTAAGGAAAGCAAGATCATTTTCCGCATCTCCGATCGCTACCGTGTTATGCACCGATAGTCCCATCCGACTTAAAGCTGCTCCTAGTCCAGAAGCTTTGTTAACCCCCGCTGGCAAAATCATTACCGCACCTTTATTAAAGATGACCTGTAAATCTAATCCAAGTTCTCTAATTACATTAAGGACTTCGGCTTCGTGAGGTTCCCATGTCGCTACAATCACCTTGCCAACCGAGAGGGGATCGATATGTCGGGCTTGTAACGCCTCGACAAAGTTCTTAGGAGGTAGCTTACCTAGCAATAGTTCTTCACGAGTTAATGGAAAATATAGTACCGCTCCGTTTTCACCTACTACACAATCAAACAAACTGACTTCAGGAAATATCTGACAAAGATCCTCTAGCTGCCTTCCTGTGATCAAAATTAGCTTTCGTCCAGATTTTTGAAAACGTTTGAGAGCATCTAAGGTGGCTTCCGATACTTCGCCGTTTTTTGCTAAAGTACCGTCGTAATCTGTTGCTAGTATTAAATAGTGCATATATTTGGTACATCTACTTCCAGTAATTACTAATATTAAAGCTAACCCCCCTATCCCACTTTTTTAAGAGGATAGGGGGGTTAAATCGTAACTTTTCAAGTGTAGTCAACCTTTAAGTTAAAGCTGCTTTACCTGCTTCAGGAGCACGTAACTCTTCTAGTGAGAGGTTGGGAGTTGTTGTATAAACAGAGTCAAGTAAAATCTCTAGTACATCAGCTTGTCTAGCGATCGCGATCGCTTGATGGGTAATTAATTCTCCAACATTGAGAATCACTTCATCATTGCGATCTAGAATAACGCGAGTTACAGGACGACCCAAAGCACCTTTGATTCTTTTTTCTTCAACAACATGAGTACCATGTTCTTGGAGATTACTTGCAGTTTCTTTAACTTGATCCCATAGTCCCATTGCTCCTTCTTTAACCTGATTGCCAACATCAGAGCCAGTCGTTCTCAAGGCTTTTCCAGTAGTTAAACCAACAGATTCCAAGAGAGCTTGTTCTTGATGATGACTTTTGGCTCTAGCAATTACTTGCGGAGTCACAATCTGTCCTTCCACAGCTACCACTGAGCCTTCGGGAGTAAAAATCATCTTGTTAACACGCCGACCTAGAGCCTGATCGACACTAACATTGGCACTCATACTGGCAACAGCACCGCTCATCTTTTCGCCTAATTTATCTCTGACACTACCACCTGTAGCCCGATAGAGTTCATCCATGATGTTAGAGTTGCGAGCAGCGATGATATGCGACTGATGCACCACCTGTCCTTCTTGGATTAAAACTATCCCATCAGAAGTTTTCACAGTTTTTTCGGCAACTTTACCTAATACAAACTCTTCTTGCTCTTCAGGCTTAACGACCGTATTAGTTAACTTTGTATTTGCCATTTGAGCCGCTTCTTGAGCTTTCTCACCCGCAGTTTGCGCGAACTCTTGAGCTTTCTCACCCGCAGTTTGCGCGAACTCCTGCGCCTTCTCACCCGCAGTGTGGAGAGCCGCCCTGATTCCACCAGTTTGCTCTTCCATCAGGTCAGCAGTTTCTGAAGGAACAAATGCTATATCTTCACCGATTTTAATGGTGTCGGGAGCAGGAACAAAAGAGCGCCCCGAATAAGCATCAGCAAAAATGCCTCCAGAGACTTCATATCCTTCAATTACCCCCGTTTTATCATCAAAATAAAGATCAGTCATTGTTCCTAAATCGCGACCATCAACGGTCATGATTTTTGTACCTTTTAGAACATTATCTTTCTCTAAAATATTTTGAATTTCAGGAATCTCACTAGCAGATGAGATCACGTCTCTAGAAGGAACAATTACTGCATCATTGCCGATCGCCTGAATGTTACTTAAAGGTAGTACCAAAGCATTACTAAACCAGCCTCCCTCGTCAACCAGAAATCCTAATAACAAGTTATTCTGTTGGTCAAAAATCAAGTCTACGATGGTGTTAAACTTTTCTCCAGAGTCGAAGGCGACTACAGGCTTCCCAATCATTCCTTTGCCATTACGCATTTCCAATATTCTCCCAATTCTTTAACAATTAAACTTATTAAGCCTGACTGACTAGAAAGCGCGACCCGTCATGACAAACTTTTCATGACCCACTTTCTACATTTAAAATCATTTAGTTGACAGTTCTATTTATTCGGACGGGTTGATTAATAGAAGGGTTAGTCTCTCTACTTCTACCAAAATTAGGAATGAAGTCAATTACTCCAAAATAGTCTAAAGCCACGGCTCCAACAGCAGCTGCAAGCAGACCTAAACCCACATATAAGGCAGGATTGCTTTTCTTTCCTACAAGTCTAGGCATGTGTGTTTCTCGCGATTTTACAATGATAGAGAAGTTTAAACTTTCCTTACTTACTCAATGAAAGCAGGAGCGCGTTTGACTTTTTGAATGATTTGATTAACTTGATTTACTACGCAACAAAATGTTACAAAAATTATTGCTAAGCTAAATATTGAATCTACGCATTAAAATAGGGGCAGTTGACTGTCCCTATTTAAGACATAAGCTGCCTAAGTTCTAAAAACTAATTTGGTTTAGCCGCAGATGCTACTGCAGTGACAGTGACACCCTTCACTCCCTTAATTTCCATACCCAATTTCTGGATTTTACTAAGCTGTTCTGCGGTAGATACTGTACCTGCTACGGTTACAATGCCATCTTTAGAGGCAACAGTAAGATTACCACCAGGAATATTTGCTTCTAGTTTACTGCGTACTTCGCTAGCAAGATCTCCATCATTACGATTTTGACCGTTGCCCATAGCGTTGCCTCGTTGTTCTCTAGCCCGAATATCCGATTCTAACTGTTTAGCACGGGTGTCGCTTTGAGCATCAGCTTTAGCGGTTTCTGTGCTTTTAGCCATCGGAGTTTGAGCTGTTTTATCAACCGCGCTAGGAGCATCAGTAGTAGTTCTAGCATCGGTACAAGCACCAACCGCAGCAACGACAATTCCAATTAAGAAGGAAGAAACTATTTTTCTGTTCATTTTGTTAGCCTGTGATTGTGATTAGAGTGATTTGTAGAAAATAGTAGAGGCAGTTCATGAGTTGCCCCTACCTATCAAGTGGATAAGTTGTAAAAGATTTTGCTCAGCAAAACCTTTTACAAAAATCTGGATAAGTGCTTAACTTAGATCGGAACCAGTTCTGGTGGAAGTAGTGCTGTTGTTGTTATAGACACCCCAGTCATTGACTCCACGGTGACTTAAGATAGATTCTGCACGTCGAACGTCTGCATCAGCACCTTCTACCATCACAAGATAATGACCTTGATCGACGCGATCGCTATATACTTTCGCTTCCTTTTCAGGAATACCTAAACCAACTAAACCGCCGACAATACCACCTGTAGCCGCACCGATCGCGCCGCCAGTCAAAGCAGTTGCCAAAGCAGTTGCACCAGCACCTGCAAGCATTACAGGACCGACGCCAGGAATCGCTACCATACCTAAGCCAACTAGCAAGCCTGTTAGCCCACCGACAGCGCCGCCTGTTGCCGCACCCTTTTTAGCGCCTTCATCAGCTTTATTGCCATCATCACTGAGATCAGAAAGGCGATCGCTTCCTTGCGCTCCAGCCATACTGGAATTGCGATTCATATCTTGTCCTACGATAGAGACATGATTCATTGGGAAGTTGCTATCTCTCAATTCATGCAAAGCTTTTTCTGCATCAGCATGGTTAGAGAAAGTACCGATCGCACGTTTACTTTGTTGTCCTGTCATCATGATTTTTGTTCCTTATTTAATAAAATTAATTGATTTAGATGATTGATTGGTGGGTGTGAAAGCTTTAGAGGCTCTAGAGATTTAGCCTTTAGACTTAGAAAGCTGTGCTGGAGGGTCAGTAATATATTCAACCTCAGCGCCCGAATTCCAAGAACCTCTTTCATCTTTACCATTGCCATTAGACGACAAATTGTAGTAAAGATTGACAGTTTCGTCAGGAGGGATATTACCGAAGAAAGGATCAGTAAGTTTGCCCAGAGAATCTAAAACCTTCATGAACATTTGAGTATGAGAAATCTCTCGTTAACAAATGATGTAGCGTTGTTTTAGTGCCATCATCAGTTGCGAGTTTAATCAATGCTTCATAGGTTTGGCGAGCGCCTGCCTCAGCCGAAATGTTAGCTTTTAAATCCCGCACTACGTCGCCACCCTCTTGAATATAGGTAACAGTCCAAGCACTGCCTTGACTATCTAAAAAGTGTGGTTCCATGCCTATAACTGCAAACAGATCACTTTGACAAGCTGTAGTTTGATCTACATCTTTAGTATGAATTTTGATCAATTTGCCTACCATCTCTAAATGCCCAAACTCTTCAATTGCTATGTCTTGCAACATATCTTTTTAGATTTTGTTAATGATTAGAGTGTCTATTAAATAATCTCTTCACATGTATTAGTTTTACACTTCGAATGTTGGAAATCATGTATAAGCAAAATTTGAAAATGAATGAATTGTATAAAATGTTCTATAACTAGTTAAATCGTTACAACAACTACTAATAATTGATAGAAATCTCTCGAAAATCAACTTACTATGATAGAAAGACATAACTTATAGAATTTAAACAGAATTATAAAGTTCTGCCTAAATACGTATTGAAATGTAGGTAGTTATGTAGAAAGCTATGAGCCTAGATAGTCAAACTATCTACATCCAAAAAGTACATTCAAAAAGTACATCCAAAGAATCGAGGAGATAATATGAATAACACAGATAAACTTGATCAAAATGACGCTAATCGTGATCCAATTTCTGGAGAGCCAGGATCGCATCCTGTCGGAACAGGTGTTGGAGCCGCAGGTGCTGGTACTGTCGGCACAGTAATTGGTGGTGTAGTCGGCGGCCCTATAGGAGCTGTAGTTGGAGCTGTAGTTGGGTCTGTAGTGGGTGGTTTAGCGGGCAAGGATACGGCTGAGCAAATGAATCCTACTTTTGAAGACAATCATTGGCGAGAAAACTATACTTCTCGTTCATATGTTGATCAAGGAGCTTCTTATGAGGATTATCAACCTGCTTATAGAACTGGCTATGAAGGATATGATCGCTATGGTCACTCAGGACGTGATTACAACCAAGTTGAAACAGATTTAAAGCGTGATTATGAAATGAATCAAACTGGAAATCTGAATTGGGAAAAAGCTAAACACGCCGTAAAAGATGCTTGGGATAGAGCTGCCACATCATTGAAGCGTTGAGCATAGTTACTACTTTCACTTTCCTTAAGTCTTATAATAGACAGAGGAAAAGTGAAAGTTCTATCACAAATTTATTACAGTTTTATTATAGTTCTATTACAGTTTGTTTCGTAGTAAATCAGGTTAATCAAATCATTCAAGAAATCAAACATCTTTTTGTAATGATGTTCATATAGAGAGAGAACTTCTCTTCATAACTATTCAACAAGGAGTATTTCAAATGTCAGTAACACTCGAAGATAACAAACGTACAGCGATCGCCGTTAGATTGGCAGACATGGAAGCAACTCAGAACTTGCTCATTGCCAATGAAAGAGCTTTGATTGAAGCCTGTCATGATCGAGAAATCTCCAATCGTTTAGAAAATTTTCTCAAAGATGATGAAAAGAACTTGGGAATCATTAACACAGTAATCGTTCAGTATGGAATCAAAGCTGAGCCGAAGCCAACTGTTCAAAAGATGATTGAAAAAGCCACTGAATTGATGGAAAACTCAGAGCTTAGCTTGTTTGAGAAAGTTGCTGAACATGAAATTCTCAAGCATGTTCAGACAATGACAGGACTATTGATTCACAAAGCAGGACAAGTTGTTGGCGCTGACATTGCCGTAGCGATCACACCTCTAAATACAGTCAACTTTGAAAATCGCGCTCATCAAGAGCAACTCAAAGGAATTATGGAAGTCCTGAGTACTAAAGAATTAACAGGACAAGAAGCAGATCAAGGTCTATGGGCAAGAGTTCAAGATGCAGTAGCGGCTGTAAGTGGAATTGCAGGTGGTCTAATTAGT
>JAYVVP010000397.1:0-2621 GCA_043786935.1 Pseudanabaena sp.
ATAGTTACCTTGCGTTTAATGAAAGTTACCTTGCATTTAAGCTAGCACATAGCAAGCTAACTTGCAAGTATTTCAAGCAAGCTTTCAGGCTAGCCGTGCTAATGTAGTTGAAAGCTACCTTGCAACATATATGAACCTAGAAGCTAGAGACAGACTTGCTTCTCTGGTCAACCAAGCCAGAGGCAATTTATCCAAATCAGCTTTTGCTGACCTGCTAGATGTGAGCCATACATCAGTAGCTTCGTGGGAAAAAGGTACTTATATGCCTGACGTAAAAAGCCTTTTAAGAATATCTGAGCGACTGGGGATGACCGTTGAAGAGTTCGTTTGGGCAGTAGAGGGTAAACCAACGCCAAAAAAACTAGATGAAATGGTAGATAAAATCAAATCTTTGCCATTAAAACAGTTAGCTGTAGTCGAAAGGGCGGTAAGTGATAGATTGTTTGCGATCGCCGAGAGTGCAGGTCGATAAACATGGAACTGTTTATATCGTTAACAATTTTTGGAGCTGGACTATGGTGGTCTATCAAGCACGAACAAGACAAACAAAAAACAATTAAGCCTGAGTATCCAACAATTGAAGACATTAGGCGGAAGTACCCTAAATTTAAGCCAATCCAAACGCCGACCGATGGCATTTATGAAGACTTCTCTCAAGAATTAGTTCAAGTCGAGACTGAAGTTGTAGAAATAGAAGTATCTGAAAACTCATTTAATACGCTATTGAAACTCGTTCGTAGAGACAAAGAACTAGCTGTTAACCTAATCAGAAAGAATATGATTGTAGGCAAGTCAGCAACATGGGCTTGCGAAAAAGCAATTCATCTTATAGAGCGAGAGAGGGGCATATGAGGTTAAGCAATCCACAAATAATAGGGTTGGTCATATTAGGGGCTTCTGTTTATATAAGTTACGCAGTTAATAACAACATCCCCCCTCAAGCAAATCTTGTTAATACATCACCACTTCAAAATAATCAGTTCATTGCAGATAAAGACAATGCTCCTGATGCAAACATGGCTATCTTAAGTTCTGAAGACGACTCTAAGAAGGCTATTCAAAGCATTAATGAAGTTAGAAAAAAAGCAGGTAAGTCACCATTAAACTACAGTTCTAAAGCCTACAATCTTGCTATAGCGAGAGCGAAGGACATGAATAAAGATCGTTATTTTGACTTCACAAATCCCAAAACTAAAACTTGTACCGACAACATGAAGCTAGGGTTTGGTTTTAGTAGTGAAGAATATTTGGCAGAAAGCATTTATAGATACGTTCCAATCGGAGCAAATTTAGGATTTACGACAAAAAATTCAAGTGAAGTAACCAAACAATGGGCAGAGGAAAGTGCAACTACTGACCAGAATTTCCTCTACCCTACCCACGTCGCTGGAGCCGTTGGCTGTGACGCTAATAAATGCGTATTTTTAGCCTTGAATTATTCTGGCTATGGAAAAGGTTGTGGGCTCAAAACAAAGTCAAAATAAATGCGATCGACGATAAAAAAGCCCCTTTAGAATGACCTGTAAGGGGCTTTAAATTGGCTCTATGTATGTTTCTAACTTCAATATTTGGGGATAAATAAAGGCGATCACTAAATTAGCGATTTTACAACCGCACAAAACAAAGGTGGAATTTCACGTAATTCATATACAGTAAGGCTTTGACAGGCGCACAAAAGTTCTAAATAATAAAGGCGATCGTTAAATTAGCGATCGCCTTTATTTATAAAACTGACAAAGCCCGATTCAAGTAACCAAGCCGTTGATCTAAACCATTCTCTCCCCCATTGACGATCCTTGTGATTTGGGTACAAGTTTCTTCAGAGCTAAGACTTAGATCATCGGCAATCTTATTCAGGCTGTTTTTATCCCAATACCATCCCGCGCTAAGCGCCGCGTATTCATTGGTCGCTAGCTTCTCAGGACTGCCAACAAAATCAACGCTCAAAGATTGACCACATTCGGCATAGTTAGCCCGTCCTGTAACTTGGATTAACCCACGCCCTTTAAACCTAACCCCATCGCCAGTTTGAATATTACCTAAATCCTTCCTACCTTCGTAATCGTATCCGTCTGCATACTCTTCGTTAGTGTTAAAGCCGTCACTTTCATGTGCTACTTGAGCCAAAAAGTGAGCTTTACGAGCTTTTGAAGTGATGTCGGATTTTCTCATAACCTCATTCAAATATGGCAATAGAACAATCAATCGATCGGTCGGGCAGTTAGGCGCGATCGCGAATAACTGATCGGCACTTATCAACTCAGCTTTAATTGTGTCTGTCATTTTGTTACTCCTTCCTTATTTGCTGGACTATTTCTACGCTCACCACCCTGATAATCTTGATAATTAGCAAGTGTTTTGCGGAATTCGATTAACTCATTTGTTACTAATCTATCTACTTCTGCACTACGTTCTATCGCAGTACGAAGGTCTGATAAAAGTAATTGGATAGTATCTCTTTCTTCATTTACTCTGGTCAGTAAATTTTGAAAAATAATATCAAATTGACGATGTTTCCTTTGAAGTTCTTCTTGACCATTTTCGTATTCCTTCCTCTGCTTTTCTACAGCGATTTTAATCATTTCAGTAGAATAGTTTTTGGCTAAAACGCCTAGCCAACC
>JAYVVP010000398.1:0-19341 GCA_043786935.1 Pseudanabaena sp.
ATGGTGCAAGAACGAGTAGTGCAGCGCAAAATGTTTGTCCGCGATCGCCAAGCCAATCGAATTATTTGGAATTGTGTAATTACCCAATCTGTCGCGATCGCCGTTAATCCATTTACCGTGATTGATGTAGTTACCAGCGCCATTATCGATGTCTCAATGATCGTGGCGCTCTCCAAACTTTATGGTATTAACATGAGCAATCGCGGCGCTATTTCGTTGATGCAAAAAATTGCGATCGGCATGGGCGGCATCGGTGCAAGTGAGTTTATTGCCACATTCGGTTTAAGTTCTCTCAAAGGTTTGCTAGGTATTGCTGCACCTGTAACTGGTGGCTTAACCCTTGGTGGTTATGTATCAATTGCGATCGCTCAAGCAGGTGTAGCAGGATTCTCGACCTACGCCCTCGGACTTGTCACTAAGGAATATCTGGCTAATGGCGCGTCATGGGGAGCCGATGGACCTAAAGCTGTTGTCAAACGGATCTTAGAAACCATCGACGAAGATTCAATCATAGCAAGAATCAAAGACGAACTCCGCGCTAAAATTGACCTGCGTAGGCTAAGAAAAATTTAGATTTGTATTGACAGATATTCGGTTCAGCAGCAAAGAAAATATGCAGTACATAAAGCAACGAGTCAAAAAAGATTTGATCAGTGCTATTCCGTTCACGTAACATCAGCAATATAAACGAAAAGCGTTTTGCGGCTATCTTCTAACTGAGATTTCAAACTGCACTCATTGATTGAATTTTCATATTAAAATCTATTCTGTGATTATGTCTATAGATATGATTAGAAAAACTTATTGAAAAAATTAAAATGCAAATGAAAACTCATCATTTTATTGACTTGTTTAAATAGCTGGAATCTTTTTGCAGAGTGAACTTGAGCTATTTAGGAAACCTTGCCAGCGATCGATAACTATCTCCTATAACCAATGATAGAAATAAAAGGCTAGCTGTTCGCATGGATACTAAGAGCGATATGATGCCTCTAATGCCCGTAAAGGGTGATTAAGATAAACACAGCTTGGATTAGCGCCTTTATACCTGCGCGATTTCCAGACTGAAATTATCATTCTGACTGCAATCTTTAAGAGGTTTACTACATGGCTACTTTCAAAGTAAGACTAATCAACGAAGCTGAAGGATTAGATAAAACTATCGATGTTCCTTCTGATGAGTACATTCTTGATGTTGCTGAAGCTCAAGGCATTGATCTTCCTTACTCCTGCCGCGCTGGTGCTTGCTCTTCTTGTGCAGGTAAAATCGTTAAGGGTGAAATTGATCAAGGGGATCAGTCTTTCTTAGATGACGAGCAAATTGAAGCTGGATACGCTCTTCTTTGCGTAACCTATGCTCAGTCTGATTGCGAAATCTTGACCCACCAAGAAGAAGCTCTCTACTAATCTCTTCTTTTCCTAAATATTCTTTGAAAGCTCCGATCGCTAGTTCTTTATGTCTACGATCGGGGTTTTTTCATCTTTATACATATTAAGGTTCGCAGTGCGAACTTTTTATCGGTCATACTTTGGTGTTACATTTTCAGAGATTAAATTGTAAGAGGCAACACGAATTTTGTCTGGCAACGAAGAAGAAGTAACCATCACAGAAACTCAAAAACCAACTTCCACTGAGAAATTAGGTGAGAAATCAGCTGGGCGATCGCTTTTAAACATCGCCACGATTGTGGCTGTGGCTACATTGCTGAGCAAAATATTTGGATTACTGCGTCAAGTTGCGATCGCAGCAGCTTTTGGTAATGGTACGGCTTATGGTGCGTATAACTTTGCTTATGTAATCCCAGGTTTCTTATTGATCTTACTGGGCGGGATTAATGGTCCCTTTCATAGTGCGATCGTTAGTGTTTTAGCAAAACGTGATCGCAAGGAAGTCGCGCTAATCATCGATAGCATCACCACCCTCGTTACAGGGATTTTATTGTTAGTGACCATTGCTTTGGTGATTTTTGCCAATCCATTGATGCATCTAGTCGCCCCTGGATTATTTGTGCCAGAGGCTGATTTGCTTGCTAAAGGTATTGATCCCAGTGTTATTCAAAATCTTAAAGCTACCAAAGATATCGCCATTCAGCAGTTTCAAATTATGGCTCCGATGGCCGTATTAGCTGGATTAGTCGGCATCGGCTTTGGCGCGTTAAATGCTGCCGATGCTTACTGGTTACCTTCTATCAGTCCGATATTTTCGAGCTTGACTGTGTTGATTGGTATCGGTGGTCTCTTTTGGACAATGGGTTCCAAAATTTTGTTACCTGAAAATGCGATGTTGGGGGGAGCCGTGCTTGCGTGGTCAACTGTTGCAGGTGCTTTATTACAGTGGCTAGTGCAACTACCAGTGCAAATTAAATCTGGCATGGGTGGATTTAAGTTAAGGTTTAATTTTCAGCGTCCTGAAGTCAAAGAAGTGATGAAAATAATGGTTCCCGCCACTTTTTCATCAGGGATGTTGCAAATTAATGTGTGGACAGATTTGTTTTTTGCTTCGTTTATCCCTAATGCAGCCGCAGCAGTATCAGCAATGGGCTATGCGGGGCTATTAGTCCAAACACCACTGGGTATTTTATCAAATGTAATTCTCGTTCCCTTGTTTCCTGTTCTGTCGAAGCTGACTGATCCCGAAAATTGGAATGAACTTAAATACCGCATTCGTCAAGGCTTGATGTTAACTGCTTTGACCATGTTGCCTCTAAGTGCGTTGATGGTGGCTCTTGCCCTGCCAATTTCTCAGGTCGTATACGAGCGATATGCGTTCACGTCTGATGATTCGCAGTTGACAGCGTGGGTATTGATGGCTTATTCGGTGGGAATGTTTGTATATTTGGGACGCGATATTTTGGTGCGGGTCTTTTACGCCCTCGGTGATGCTGAGACCCCCTTTAAAATAAGCATTGCTAGTATTTTCTTGAATGGACTATTTGATTATTTTTTAGTTCAAAAATTTGGCGCGCCAGGAATTGTACTTGCTACAGTTTCCGTGAACGTGCTTTCAATGATTGCTATGTTGTATTTTCTTGATCGCCGCCTCAATGGATTGCCTTTGGCAAGTTGGAGCATAACCATATTTGGTTTAGCGATCGCCAGTGCGTTCGCAGGCGGGGCAAGTTTTGGTGTATACAGCTTTCTCAGCCAAAACTTTGAAAGTTTGAGTGCTGTAGCAAAATTTGGGGCAAAGCTAGGCAGCTTAGCGATCGCTAGTGCAGTTGGCTTAACCTTATTTGGAGCGATCGCTGTGCAAATGAAAATCCCTGAAATCAGCGCCTTAACCAATCAAATCAAGCGACGCTTTTCGCGTTAGGACTAACTAACACCGATGGAACTAATTGCGATCGCATCGGATATGTAACAAACTCCGCCAAATTTCTTAGTTACTGGTTTAAGCTTTTCGACCAATAGCTTGGTTTTATCAGCCAAAAAGAAGGCAATCACATAGTCATTTTCTAACATACTCATATCCAAATCACCCGAATTAGTACCACTGACCCCTTTGCCCACTACATTACGGATCACGGTGTAATTCAACACCCCAACTTTTTCTAGAACTTTAATGATTTTGTGCGACTCCACAGAATCAGATACAATTTCGATTCTTTTTACTTCTTGCATAATTTATCTCTACTAAAAATATTCTGAGTTAATACAAACGGCTCTTTGCTACGACCGTCTTAACATCTATAGCCAAAACAAATTAATCACATACATATACAAGGGAATCCCCACAATAATATTGAAGGGAAATGTGACTGCGAGAGCCGTAGAAACATATAAGCTAGGATTAGCCTCTGGCACTGTCAGACGCATAGCCGCAGGGACAGCGATATATGAAGCACTGGCGCATAACACTGCAAATAAAAGTGCATCTCCTTGTGACATCGAAATTAATTTAGCGATCGCAATGCCCACCCCTGAATTCAAGATCGGCATCAAAATCGCAAAAGCAATTAAGAACACACCAGTTTTTTGCAAGTCCTTAATGCGTTTCGCGGCGACTAAACCCATATCCATCAAAAAGAACGTCAACACACCGTAAAACATATCTTGAGTAAAAGGTGATAAAACGTGCCAACCCCTCTCACCAGTTAAGCAACCAATGATTAGACTGCCAACCAGTAGGTAGACAGAACTATTGAGAAAAGCTTCGCGTAATACTTCTGACCATGAAAATTCGCTAGCTTCACCTTTCTCTGCCTTTTCTGACGCAGTAAATAGATTGACGAGGATAAGTCCCACAATGATCGCGGGAGACTCCATCAGCGCTAAGGCAGCTACCATATAACCGTCAAAGCTAATACCTAACTGGCTTAAAAATGAGCTAGCAGTAATAAACGTAACCGCACTAATTGAGCCGTAGGTAGCCGCGATCGCCGCTGCATTGTAAGGGTCGAGCTTAGTTTTGAGAATAAAAAATGAATATACAGGAACAACACAAGCCATCAGGATCGCCGCTAACATGGTCAAGACTACCTCTTGACTAATCCCACTTTTAGATAGTTCGACACCACCCTTAAACCCGATCGCTAACAGCAAATACAGCGAGAATAATTTCGGAATTGGTGGCGGAATTTCTAAATCTGACTTGAGCAAAACCGCAATCATGCCCAGAAAGAAGAACAGAATTGGCGGGTTAAGAACATTGGAAACAATTAGGTCTAGATTCATTGAGGCTGATCCATATAAAAAAGCTTTTAAAGAAAACAATTAATACTTGATGACAGTTTACAGAATTGTATGGCGATCGCACCCCAAAAGAAGAGATGACGCTTTGTGCTGTTTCTCCTTTTTAGTTTTTTGTAGGCTTACAGACTAAGTGAGGCGCTATACTATTCTTAGATGTTAAGCTATGAACTATTTTCCTATCAGTTGCTTAGCTCCATTTTCAGCGAACTCTACAAACATTCATAGTTGGAAAAATGAGCGAACCAACTCCATACGAAAAACTAGGAGTCAATGACGAAGCCTCCTTTGAAGAAGTGCGAGATGCACGCGATCGCCTACTGCGCGAACACGAGGGGGATGAGTCTCAACAAGAAATTATCGAGGTTGCTTACGATGCCATCCTTATGGATCGTTTACGCGCCCGTAAAGAAGGCAAGATTGCTGTGCCTGATCGTATTCGTTATCCTGAGCGTCTAGCTGCGATTCCGCCTGCTACGCCACAAAACAATACGCAACGCCTCACTCCGTCTTGGTTGTCGAGACTGTTGGACAATCCTAGTCAAAAAGACATTTATATTTCACTCGGAATTTTTTCGGGGCTTGGTGTGGTTAGCTTTTTTGTGCCAGTCGCAACTACAACTTGGCTTTCATTTGGGTTGATTGCCAGTGTTTACTTGCTTACTCGTAAAGAAAATCGCTTTGGACGAGCATTGCTGCTATCTCTATCAGGAATCACGCTAGGTGTATTGCTGGCTGCTTTGACCAGTCAGATTTTAGTGCTATCCCGTTTAGCGAGCAATGGATCTTTCCCTAGCCCCATTCAAATGGCAATTATTTTGTTAGTTATGTGGCTACACGCCTGTTTCTTGCGGTAAAAGCTAAAAACTATAAAAAACTCAAAGAATGTTTAGTTTGGCAAAGCCCAGCCTGACTAGCTATCTTTGGGTTTATCACTAAAGAGACAAATTAAAATGAGCTTAGGTAGGGCAAATTTTGCGATAGCACAACTTAATCCAGTGATTGGAGATTTGGTCGGCAATTGTAATAGTATTTTGATTGCCGTCCAAAAGCTTGCTGAGCAAGATGTCCAACTTGTAGTGACATCAGAATTATCAATTTGCGGCTATCCTCCCCGCGATCTATTGATGAGTCATCAATTTGTCCATGATATGCAAATAGTGATCGCCGATCTTGCACATAGACTTCCGCCAGAGATAGCTGTACTAGTTGGCACAGTTTCGGTAAATCCTCATGCTAGTCAGGCTGGAGGTAAACCTCTATTCAATAGTGCAGCCTTATTACAAGACGGCGAAGTTCGCCAGATTTTTCATAAGCGGTTGCTGCCAACCTATGACGTATTTGATGAAGATCGCTATTTTGAAGTCGGGAATGGTAGTCAAATTTTTACGTTAAATCTGAAGGGGGGATCATCGCTACGAGTGGGCGTAACTATTTGCGAAGACATCTGGAATAACGAAAATTTTTGGGGCAAACGCCGATATGCCGATGATCCTGTAGCAGAATTAGCGCAAAAGGAAGTAGACGTACTACTCAATTTATCAGCTTCACCTTATGCAGTCGGTAAACAGAAGTTGCGTGAGAAGATGTTGAGTCATAGTGCGATCATGCATAACTTGCCCTTGATTTATGCCAATCAGGTAGGTGCAAATGATGATCTGATTTTTGATGGATGCAGTATAGCCTTTAATCGCAAGGGTGAAATGATTGCACGTGGTAAGAGCTTTGAGGAGGATTTGCTAATCATAAATATTGATGAGATGGAAAGCAATTCTACTTCATCAATATATGAAAGCGCTTATGAAAACGATGATGCAGAGATCTTTGCGGCTTTAGTTCTCGGCGTACGTGATTATGTGCAGAAATGTCGATTTCATCAAGTGGTGATTGGTTTGAGTGGAGGAATTGATTCGGCTCTAGTCGCGGCGATCGCAACTGAAGCGATCGGCAAAGAGAACTTGCTAGGTGTACTGATGCCTTCTCCATATAGTTCTGAGCATTCAATTACTGATGCGATCGCCTTAGCCAATAACTTAGGGATTTCCACCCAAACAATTCCCATTCAGCCAATGATGGAAGCTTTTGACCATAGTCTAGAAATGCTATTTACTGGTCAAACTAGTGACGTGACTGAAGAGAATCTGCAATCGCGGATTCGTGGTAGTCTGCTCATGGCAGTCTCCAATAAATTTGGACATTTACTGCTCTCAACAGGTAATAAGTCGGAAGTTTCTGTGGGCTATTGCACTCTCTATGGCGATATGAATGGTGGACTTGCCGCGATCGCTGACGTGCCGAAAACACGAGTCTTTTCTATCTGTGAATGGTTAAATTACACGAATTCCCCTCTATCTATTAAGCAAGGAATTGTAGAAGTCATTCCTGTTAACATTATTACTAAACCTCCCAGCGCAGAACTCAAGCCTGATCAACTCGATCAAGATTCGCTCCCTCCTTACGATATTCTTGACGATATTTTACAAAAACTAATTGATCAACATTTTTCGGCTTCCGAAATTATTGCCACAGGACATGAGCAGGCGATCGTAGAGCGAGTAGTACGCCTAGTCAAAATTGCTGAATTCAAACGTCGCCAAGCTGCCCCTGGACTCAAAATCACTGATCGCGCCTTCGGCTCTGGCTGGAGAATGCCGATCGCCAGCAATGTGACTCACAGCAATTGAGATTTTCTCAAACCAAACTGAGCGATCTCTAAGTCATAAATTTTTCTTAGTCTTTCGGAGTGAATCGCAAGAGTAAATTCTTCATGAAATAAGGCATTCCCAGCTATGCCGATCTTACGAGCTTTGTCAAAATTAGTAGACAGATCAGTAATTGCTGCCGCTAATTTCTCAATATTATTCGGCGGAACCAAAATTCCTGTTTTCCCATCCTGTATATGTTCAGGAATACCACCAACATCACTAGCAATCACTGGACGAAACCGCGCATAGGCTTCTAAGGTTACTAATCCCGCAGGTTCGGGCCACACACTTGGAAAAATTACCGCAAAACTCTGACGATATAAATCCTCTAGTTTTTCGCCCTGACACCAGCCATGCCAAGTAATGCGATCGCTAAGCTGCAAATCCGCCGCTAATTTCCGCGCCTTAGGCATAGCCCAGCCTTCTCCAGCAATATCCAGATGAATGGACGGATTTAGTAAGATCATGGCTCGGAGCAACCACTCTAGCCCCTTCTCTGGGACGATTCGACCAACAAAAAATATTCTCTGTTGGCTATGGACTGTTTGATCTAGAGGCTGATGATCGGCTTGAGGAGTAGCAATTCCACACCGCAGCGTCACTACCTGTGATTCAGGCAACCCGTTAGCAATAACCTGCGATCGCACATAATCACTATTCGCAATCGCTGTAATCCCTAATTTTTTGAGAGCATTCAAAGCACTATAGGATCGATCAAGATTGAAAATGATTTTTTGAAGCCGCCGACTACCACAGTTATCGACTAAATGCCCCCAAGTACAGCCTAATAATGACATTTTGCGATCGCAGACAGATCCATATTGCGGAAAATACTTAGAACCACTAGGGCAATAAGGATGATGATTATGTACGGTATAAACAGCAGGACATTGATCCTTCAGTTCTAAAACCATCTCTCCCTCATGGAGATGTAGCAGCATATATTGACTTTGATCGAGATTTTTTAAAGATGGAATAATCTCATGAGCAAACATCTCTGGTAATTCAATCAAAAGTCCATCCACATAAGATTTCACCCCACCGCCAGAAGTAGCTAAATAGTTAGCACAATGATGAACTCTATTCATTTTGATAATACTCTAGAGATATATTTAACGAACCACAAGAAAATTTTTAAAAGTGTTGTAACTTCTTAAACACGTGCTAAATCTTTAAATATTAACTCTATTTTTTGGAAATTCTTTTGAGTATCAAAACGTTCTTCGACTATTTGTCTTGCTCTTTTTCCCATTTGCCTGCCCAAGCTAGGATTATCGATTAATAGTTGCAATTTATTAGCTAATTCTTGACGATCTTCGGGGGTAATAAGGAAGCCTGTTTCTCCTTCTCTAACAATTTCAGTAGTTTGAGTAAGCTTAGATGCAATTACGGGTAAGCCAGATGCCATTGCTTCAATAAAAACTATGCCAAAAGCATCTCCATATGTTGGCATAACAAAAGCATCTGCTTGTCTATAAAGCTCGCACCACAAAGAGCTATAAGCTTCTACACCACTGTATATGCACACATTTGGGTGATCACATTTGACTGCATTTAGACTAGTAACTATATGCAGTATTGCTTTATCTGCAAATTGCGCTAAAAAGACAGTGAGGAGATCTTCTCCCCCTTTACGTTTAAAATCTCCACCAACAAATAAAATATTATATAAATCTTGATTTGATTTATTGTCACGATCTGTAAAAACCAAGCATTTTGTATCAACTCCTGGTGGAATTACTTTTACTTTGTCTGGATGAATACCGTAATCATTGATAACTGAACTACGCGCCCATTCGGTCCAAGTTAATATTTTAGCTGCCTTGAGATAGACTTGTTTCTCTAAAAACTTGTTGGGACTAAAAGTCCATTTATACTTATTGTTACCACCTTCTTCTGATGATTGCTTGTTAGTCATATCAATGCTAATCACTGATGGTATTTTTCGCATTAAATCTAGAGATAGAAATGCTAGCGGCTGAGTATGGAAGAAAAGAACATTATAATCAGCTTGACTAATTTTTCTGTCTATTAATCTTTTAGTTAGTAATGCGTAGCCAAGCTGATCACGAACTCTAAATAAGTCTAAGTTACGCGACTGTACAAATTTACTTGGAAATCGTAAGTTGAGTATTCTATTAATAATTCTAGCAAATATCTCTTTTTCTTGATCGCTCCAATAAATATCGATATAACTCGATGATGCTTCAAAATGTTTTCGCATTGTCGTAATGTAGGTTCTATGTCCCATATTTGACTCAGCGATCGCCAAAACTTTGGTGTTGTTATCCATGTTTTTAACTTATTTACTTTAGAGTGTTTACTTTTCAATGGTGTAGAAAATCATTATAAAGTTTTTTCTTTGAAGATAGATTTCTTATTGAGATAGGAAAATACAAAAAAACATTAGAGATTTTAACAAAATTACTAGAGTTAAGGTAAAAGTTATTAAGTAGGTGGGATAAATTAAATATAAGATAGCCACGCCTCAAACTGTTGCTGTGACTGAAACTCATTGATAAGTTTAATTACACCTACCTACTTAAATATAGCATTACTTTTTAAATTTATAGTCCTTGAGACTTCAGCAAATTCTGTGAATACAAGTCCAAATTTTGCTTGGCAATATGGGCGCTTGAATAGAACTGAGCAGTTTTATGGGCATTGGTGCGTAGTTTTTCTAAATAAGCGCGATCTCCAACTAGTTTTATAATTGCCTCTTCAATTGCCAAAACATCCCTTGGCGGAATTACCAACGCATCAAAACCATGTTTCACCACCTCTGTTGGACCTGGAATATCTGAAACAATTGGAGCTAAACCACATGCCATAGCCTCAACTACTGCCAAGGGTCCCCCTTCTGACAACGATGGAAACAAATGAATACTATGTCCAGCAAGTAAAGAGGGCAAATCATTATTTTGATATCTGGAAATAATATGAATACGATCATGCAATAATGGCTCAAAATCTTTTAAAACCGTCTCTGGGGGAACCATAGTCCCTAAAAAACTAACTTCTATATCAGGAAATTTTTGTAAAATCCGATTTAACGCAGGCACACTGTACTCAATTCCTTTGCGAGGAATATAACTGCCAATATGGGCAATCTTAATTTTGCTATCCTCAGGCAAGATTTCCATCGGTAATCCTAAGAGAGCATCAGAGATGCCATTATTGACAACCCGAATACACTCTGGGGAAATATCTAGATTTTTGATCGAATATTGTAAATCATGCTGATTGAGACAGAGAACTAAATCAGCTAACCTCATAGACGTTGCTACTTCCCAAAGATGAAATCCACCATGATAGATAGGATATTTCCAGCTAAGTTTTGCTTTACCTAGATCCACGTCCTTAAGTAGCTGAAAATGAACAGTATGCTCTAGCCCATGACTGCGTGTGACTAAAAGCGGCGTTTTTTTAAAAAGTGGCTTTATCCATTTTGCCCATACCCAACTATCTCCTGTAGAAGCATCAATAACATCAATACCTTCTTGTTTTACGAGCGTTGATATTTTAGATGCCAAGAACTCAGGAAATAAGACTCCCTTTGCCAAGTCAGGTAAAGATTTTGGCAGATCATCAAAAGAAAAAAACTTTACCTCATGCCCAAGTTTTATATATTCCTGTCCTAGTCTCCAAGTTACTCCTGGAGCACCTAAATTAGGATCTAGCGGATGATGAATGGCAAGTAAAATTTTCATTTAAATTTTTACAAAAAATCGAACAGATCTAAAACTTTTGGTGAATTGCCAAATAGATAGTTAGCTTTTTACGATAGACTTGACCTATTGAAAAAACTAGATAAGCTTTAGATAAATACTAATTAACATACATTAATAACCATCAATAATACATGAATAATCATCCTTACAGGCTCAGGGTTACTAAAGTTTCCGAAGAAGTGGAAAGACCTTTATGGTCAGTCATGATTCCGACATACAACTGCGCTAACTATCTGCGTGAGACTCTTGCTAGCGTACTTGCACAGGATTTTGGGTCAGATACCATGCAGATTATGGTTGTTGATGATCACTCTTTAAAAGACGATCCAGAAGCAGTTGTGAAGGAAATCGGGAATGGTCGAGTTGAGTTCTATCGGCAGGATACCAATGTCGGGCACATAAAAAATTTTCAAACTTGTTTAGAAAAAGCTCGCGGTCGATTAATTCATCAACTCCATGGCGATGATCTTGTATGCGATGGTTTCTATAAAAAGCTGACGGTCGCATTTGAGAAACATCCTGAGATTGGCGCTGCTTTTTGTCGTCATATCATCATGGATGAACATGGGAATACAATGCATCCGTCAATGCTAGAACAGTCAGAAAGCGGAATTTTACCAGAAGATTGGATTGAAGAGTTGATTAGATTTCAACGGATTCAAACTCCTGCTATGGTTGTGCGGAGAGATGTCTATGAAGAGCTAAGTGGATTTGATACTCGATTCAAGATAGGGGCTGAGGATTGGGAAATGTGGATACGGATTGCTAGCAGTTATCCAATATGGTATGAGCCTGAGCTATTAGCTAAATATCGTAAAAATTCTAACTCTCTTACTTCTAACAATATCCGCAATGCAACTATGATTCGTGATATGGCGCAGATGATCTCAATCATAAAAGAAGAAAATATATCTGGTAGGATTACTGATGATTTGGTTAAGCATACCAAGCAAAACTGCGCTTTCTTTGCCCTCTCCAATGCAGACTCTTTGATCAGTGCTGATGATGCTTATGGTGCAATCAATCAAATTAGAGAAGCTGCGATGCTGCGTCCGAGTTTTAAGGTGATTCGTTCTGCGGGAAGAATTATTTTACTAGATGGCTCTCGCTGGCTAAGGCGTAATTTGATCAGAAAGTTGCGCGGGAACCTACAAAATCAGGCTCACACTAAGACATGAGCCAATGACGAAATGTAAGGCGACAGCAATAAATCGATAGTAGAGTAAAAACTCGGCGCGTTCATGGTTTTCACTAATTAATGTAAATAGTTTCCATGAGATCAGTAAGCTAATCATTACGATCTCTGCCTAAATAGGGTAAAGGTTTAACGCGATCGCTTATCCTTGTAAATCCCAGATTAGAATTATCTTATCGGCGCTACCACTGGCAAGTAATTGATCGCTATTACTAAATGTTACAGTATGTACAATGCCCGCCTTATTAGTTTGATAGTTTCCAGATTTTAATCTTGCCATCAAGACTTCCACTTATTAAAAATTTTTGATCAGCACTAAATGTCACTGATGAGACACCGCGTTCGTGATCGGACAAAACTTGAGGTGATCGCTTATCCTTTAAATTCCAGATTCGGATCGTCTTATCGGCGCTGCCACTCGCAAGTAAGCGATCGCCATTACTAAATGCTAAGGTATGCACCTCGCCTGTATGTCCTGTGAGCACTTCTTTTAGCTGACCCGTAGTCGCATCCCATAGACGCACCGTATTATCTTCCATAGCACTGGCAATGATTTTGCCATCGTTGCTGTAAATAATTGAGCGGACAGCGCTACCACTTTCTACTAGAGTCTTGATAACTTTTCCTGTTTCGACATTCCATAATCGAATTGCTCCATCTTTACTACCACTAGTTAAGACTTTTCCATCAGGAGTGAATGAGATATCGTATACCCAAGATTTTTCTTGGAAAGTATTTATCGATTTGCCAGTTTCCGCATTCCACAAGCGAATTGTGCGATCAGCGCTAGCGCTAGCGATCGCTTTACCATCGGGACTAAAAATGGCAGTGTATACACGTTCTTGATGACCTTCAAGATTATTTGAGATTTTACCCGTTTTAAGATCCCAAATGATAACTTTGCGATCGTCACTAGCACTGACTATTCGTTTACCATCAGGGCTAAAGTAAATATTATAAACTCGACCTGTATTTCCTTTTAAAGTCTGTAGTTTTTTGCTTGTTTGCAAATCCCATAGTTCAATATTTTGTTCAGAGTTTCCGCTAGCGATAATTTTACTGTCAGGACTAATAGCAACACTATAAATTGCACCTGTGGTTGAGAACTCTTTTAATAACGACGGATTAGAACTTGATGTGACAATAGAGTTGTTAAGAGATTCTATTGGCGGCGATACTTCTTTGACTTCATTGGAACCATTGGCACTTGTAGACTTAGATGGAACTTGAGTTGTTAAGATGAATGTAGTGATAGCAATCGCCGCTAGAATGATTGTCCCTAAGCCTAAATGCCAAGACTGGATATATTGCCAAATCTTTGATTTAGGAGATTGATGTTTCTGCTCAGACGGGCGATCGCGGACATCATTATTTAGTAGATTGTTAGTAGAGTTAACCCGTATCGTTGGCAAGCTGTGATTTAGATTGGAGATCGGATAGCGATCGCGAAATTCTGCTAGAGACTCATAAGCCGCATTAGCATTTGGATAACGCTGCCGAAAATCAAACCGCACCATCTGCGCGAGAATGTCTGCAAATTCAGGATAGACTTTTGGCGCAGACTGTCGCCATAAAATTTCTAGATTGTCATCTTTTTCTAAATAGCTAGGCGGAATCCCTGTCAAAGCTTGGATGCCAATTATACCGATCGCATATAGGTCACTGGCAAACTTCGGTTCGCCGTGGGCTTGCTCACTGGGCATATATCCAGGTGTACCAATTCCTACTGTGTAGCCTGATTGTTCGACCGATTGTCCACTTAACAGCATCGTTGGTGTAGCGATTTGCTTAACAATGCCAAAATCAATTAAAAAGAGCTGCCCATCACGCCGCCGAATAATATTTTCGGGTTTAATATCGCGATGAATCACATTATGTTGATGCACAAAGCTGAGCACTGTTAACAGATTTTGCAATAAATCCACAACTGTAAACTGTTCCCAAATCTTACCGCTTAGAAGTTCATAACTCAGGTCTTTGCCATCAATATATTCTTGAACTAGATAAAATTCTGATAGCTCTTCAAAGTGGGCAAAGAGTTGCGGGATTTGAGGATGAGTTCCTAGTCGATACAGAACTTGGGCTTCTGTTTCAAAAAGTCGTCGCGATAGTTGCAATACACTTGCTTCTTGAATGCGTGGACATAATCTTTTGATTACCCGCAGTGGGCAATCGGGTAAATGCAAGTCCTTTGCAAGATAGGTTTCACCAAATCCACCCCCACCCAAACGTGCAGTAACTTCATAATGCCCACCGACTAACTGCCCTGCTGTAAGACTCATAAATTAAGTTGTTTCTTGGGACGGTTTAGACTAGTTAATAATTTTGACATATTGCAAAAAATTATAGGGCAATTTAAGAACTAGGATATAAACCCTTTGTCTTTATATAACAGCATTGACGACTGCTATAGTGATGCTAGATAATTCAGCTTAAGCAGTTATGACCCCGTTACCCAAGTATCGACCTAAACAATTGTCACTAGGACCTTTAGAGTCGGAACTCCTAAATATTATTTGGGATAGTAAGCGTCTAAGTGCTACAGATATTCACGATCGCATTTTGACTGATCCTGATCGCGAATTAGCCTATGGCTCAGTGATGACAGTATTGCGTCGTCTAGAGCAAAAGGGCTGGGTCAATTGCGAAAAAGAGGGACGCACTCTATATTGGCAAGCTCGGATTTCTCGTGATGAGGCTCAGTCCTTAGCCGCCTATCATCAACTCAATCGCTTTTTAGAAGTGGGTGATGCGGACATTGTGGCAGCCTTTGCCAATGACCTTGATCGTACCAGTATGGATAAGATTGAAGCGATCGCGGCTCGTCTCAAAAATTTGCGTCAATCAAGAGAACAATCACAGGAAGGTTAATTCCATGCATTTTGTGATGATAGTCGGATCGCTTGGTCTTGCGTGGGGCTTACGTTATGGCTGGCAAAATATTGGCGAAAGTTGGCAGATACGGTGGCAAAAAGCGCTCGTATGCTTTGTGTTACCGCCGATGTTGGTAATGATGACCGCGATCGCTGTGCTATGCATGGGCGCTGAAGGTCAAATGATTGGTTTGCGTGCAGGACATTTGAGTTATGCGATCGCCCTAATATTTTTGATTTATAGCGTTTTGCGAAGTGGACAACTTGCCTTAGTCGGCTGGCAATCTCTCCAAAATTTACGGAAACTGGTTGTAGAGCATAAATTTATCAATACCTGTGGCGATGATAAATTTATGCAGGAACCTGCACGACTGCTAGATATACCAATGCTATTTGCTGCCCAAATTGGATTTTGGCAATCACATCTTTTTGTCAGTCAAGGCTTGCTGGATACCCTTGATGCGCCACACCTTGAAGCGGTTTTATTGCATGAACGCGCCCATGTCCATTATCGCGATACATTTTGGTTTTTCTGGCTAGGATGCCTACGTCAAATCATGTCTTGGTTGCCAAACACGCAAGCTCTATGGGAAGAATTGCTGCTACTCCGTGAACTTCGTGCTGATCGCTGGGCGGCTCAACATTTAGATGGTTTATTACTAGCTGAGTCGTTACTGGCGATGGTCAGTAGCAACACCACTCCAACCGAAACTTTTGCCGCTGCCTTTGGCTCAACAAATACAAGCGATCGCTTAGAAGAACGCATTAATTTTTTACTTGCTGAACCCAAAGCATTACCTCAATTTTCTTGGCGATCGCTATTTTGGATTGGCTTTTCATTATTGCCGCTTACTGTACTGCCCTTACATTCATAAAATCTATGGAGGCGAAGTGGTCTTATAGCAGTTAGTTGTTGATCAGACCCGTCACAGGAAAGGTCGCAGGGCGAAGCCCCGCAATTGGTTTTATATTGTTGATCATTTAAATAAGTGGTTTTATTGGCTTAGTAATTGTGATCGCAAACTCTAGAACATAATTGGTAATGAGAAAAAAAGTTGGATGGTTTCACCTCGCACTTCGATGGAAAGGCTCGGTAGTTCCAGAAGTATTACCGCGATCTCTATTGTGTGGCTTATTTGGCGGTTTCATTTATATTCTCCACATCTCTAACATCCAAGTTTCTCTACCTATATTAGGCAATGTTATTCCTAATATTGTGCTCGGCTTATTACTTGTATTCCGCACTAATACAGCCTATGAACGCTTTTGGGAAGGACGCAAAGCATGGGGAACATTGGTCAATACAGTTCGTAACTTATCACGACAAATCTTAGTAGCAATTTCTGAAACAGAACTAGGCGATCGCAGACAAAAAATTGCCGCTGTAAAATTATTGCCAGCCTATGCGATCGCGTTGAAATTACATTTGCGATCAGAAATAATCAACGCTGAGCTTGAAGCTAATCTCTCACCTGAGCAGTTTCAACATCTCAAGACCATGAATCACCCACCTCTAGAAATTGCTTTTTGGATTAGTAGCTATCTCCAAACTCAATCTCAACAATCAAAACTTGATCGCTATCAACTAAGCGACATGATTCAGCTTTTAAACGAAATGGTCGATGTTGCGGGTATTTGCGAACGAATTCTCAAAACTCCTATCCCTTTAGCTTATTCCATCCATCTTAAGCAATTACTAATGATCTATTGCTTATCACTTCCATTTCAAATGGTTGCAGAACTACAATGGATGACAGGAGCGATCGTGGCTTTGATTAGCTTCACTCTATTAGGTATTGAGGAAATAGGCATACAAATCGAAGATCCATTTGGGCATGATGCCAATGACTTACCGCTAGATAATATTTGTAATGCGATGATGCGAAATATTGAAGATTTAATTGTAACTAGTATTGATCAAACAAATCAATTGCATACATGATTTTGTAGAAAATAGCAATCTTTCAATGGTTCTATTTAAATAGATTTTTTATACTGTCAAAATCTTTGTTTCTCTAAAAATATTGAGATGTATCAAGCCTACTATATAAGCTCTTTGAGGATATATATCCTTAGAGGCTTTGAAACTGTAAACACAATACAAGTATATTTATAAGAGGTAAAAGAGATAACCAACTTTTATTATTTTAGTTATCAGATTCTACTTCTTAACTTTAAGTTTTAATATTTTTAAATTCAGGAGTTATTTCACTCCTTTGTATAAAGAGTATGAGCTTAAATTATTTTAGTCAGTCAAGTTAGTCAGTCAAGCCCTAAAAATACTCCTATGACATATACCATTAACTCCGCCAGAAGCATTTTTCCTAACACCTTAGCAGCCGACGTTGTACCCGCGACTACTGCTCGCTTTAATCAGCTTAGCCCCGAAGATCAACTTGCATGGATTTGGTTTACTTATCTTGAGATGGGTAAAACTGTAACGATTGCCGCTCCAGGTGCTGCAAGTATGCAGTTGGCTGAGTTGACCTTAAATGAAATGAAGAAAATGAACTTTCAGCAACAAACACAGGTTATGTGTGACCTAGCTAACCGTGCTGATACAGAGATTTGTCGTACCTATGCGATTTGGTCACAAAATATCAAACTAGGTTTTTGGTATCAGCTTGGTTTATGGATGGAACAAAAAATTGTCGCGCCAATTCCTGAAGGTTATAAACTTTCTGCTAACGCTTCAGCGGTACTCGAAACTCTCAAAGGCCTAGAACCTGGTCAACAAATCACAATTCTCCGTAACTCAGTCGTGGACATGGGCTATGACCCTAGTAAGTTGGGTGAGTATACTCGTGTTGCAGAACCCGTCTCTCCTCCCCAAGAAATGTCTACACGGACTAATGTGACTATTGAAGGAGTTACCAATCCAACCGTGCTGTCTTATATGGACAACATGAATGCTAACGATTTTGGCGCAATAATCTCGCTCTTTCTTCCAGATGGTGCTTTACAGCCTCCTTTTCAAAGACCAATTGTTGGTAAGGATGCAGTTCTTCGCTTTTTTAATGAAGAATGTCAAAACCTCGTGCTTGTCCCTGAAAGAGGTATTTCTGAGCAAGCCGATGGTGGTTATACTCAAATCAAAATTACTGGCAAAGTCCAAACTCCATGGTTTGGTTCTGGCGTTGGCATGAATATTTCTTGGCGTTTTCTACTTGATCCTGACAATAAGATTTTCTTTGTAGCGATCGATTTACTTGCATCTCCTAAAGAGTTGTTGAACTTAGCCCGTTAGACTAATTGGGAAGGGAGTAGCCTTGCGCCTCCCTTCTTCTAACTTAATTTATTATCCAAATAAGCCTTAAACCTACGAGCCTTAAACCTATATTGTTGACTTTTGAGAATATGCAAACGTTTAACTCGTTACACAAGACATTTAAAACTGATGATTGGATTGGATTGTTAGTCTTTGGGACTATTTTCAGCCTATGGTTTGCTAGCCTATTTGCATTACTTACGATTTCATTGTCAGATATTTCTTGGTTATGGGTAACTGGTTTTATCTTGGGGCGTACATACCTACATACAGGTTTGTTTATTCTTGCTCATGACTCAATGCATGGAAATTTAATTCCTCATAGCAGAAGCTTAAATAATTTAATCGGACGTTTATCCGTTTGGGTTTACGGTTTTTTACCCTACGATCATTGCTACGTCAATCATAGTAATCATCATCGCTATCCTTCCCAAATTGGCGATCCTGATTTTCATGGTGCTATTTCCCATCCTTTGTTTTGGTATGGCAAGTTTATTCGCGAATATTTTCCAATCCGATCGCTGATTATTTTTATAGTTAATATGAGTGTAATTTTTTGGGGATCTGCACTAATGCTGAATGTCTCATTTATAAACTTATTTATTTTTTGGCTCTTGCCACTTGTGCTTAGTTCTTCACAGTTGTTCTTCTTTGGTACATATCTTCCACATCGTCAAACTGCTGTAAACTCAAACTTCTCTCCACGTCTAAACAGTAGTTACTACTCTATTTTTTGGGCTTTCTTTAGCTGTTATAACTTTGGTCATTATCATTGGGAGCATCATGAATATCCAAAAACCCCTTGGTACAAACTTCATAGTATTCATCTTCAGCCACTGTCTTTAGACAATGAAAATACTTAAATCTTAAAAAGAAAGGC